>CAZCLS010000161.1:0-8090 GCA_964499565.1 uncultured bacterium | reverse complement strand
TCTACATGAAATCGTGTGAGTCGAAAGGGCAAAATTAACAGAAAATTAACATAAAAATGATGCGTAGTTTATTATTCAGGACTACAATAATGGCGTACACATTGATAAAGAAGTGTACCAGAGTTTAACAAGGAAGAAAAAGGAGATAGGAATGAAAGCACATCTTATACTGACAGCAGGTATGGCCCTGAGTCTGACAACCTTTCTGGTTGCCGATGAAACCAAAATAGTACTTGACGGTTCTACCACGGTAGGACCGATAGCCAAGGCATTTGCCGAATATTATATGGAGAACAATAAAGGCGTAAATATAACTGTGAGTGAATCGGGCAGTGGGAATGGGGCGAAATGTTTAGTGAACAAAACGTGTGACGTAGCCGACATGTCACGATTCATGAAAGAGAACGAGTTCAGCGCGGCCGTCGCTAATGGAGTCCAGCCGGTCGCGCATGTCATCGCGTTAGACGGACTGGCAATCATCATACATCCCAGCATATCGGTAAAAGGTATCACTCTGGAACAGTTGCAGGCAGTCTATCTTGGGAAAATTACAAACTGGAAAGAGTTAGGCGGACCGGACATGAAGATTATCAAGATCAGCCGGGACACCAACAGCGGCACATACGAAACGTTTGAAACAGTAGTTATGAAAAAGGAGAAAATAGCTAAAGATGTCGAATATGTCGGCAGCAACGGCGCCGTGAAGCAGCGGGTAAGCAGCACGCCGGGAGCAATCGGTTATGTCGGGTTAGGCTTTGTCGATAAAAAGGTCAAAGCGCTTGAAGTCAATGGTATTTTCCCGAGTCAGAAAACAATTTCCAGTGGAATCTATCCAATCGCACGGCCGTTGTACATGTTTACTGATGGATATCCCAAATTAGGCACACATCTGTATCGTTTTGTTACGTTGTATCTGACGAAAAAGGGACAGGAAATTATTGAATCGATCGGATTCATCCCTATGACGGACTATTAACAATTGGTCAGAACACCTGACGTGAAGCAGCAATCACTGACAACACGGCGCAAAAAGCCGGGCCTGGTTATGAGTAAAGGCGCCAGCCGCATGAAGCGGTTGGCTGCCTTTCTCGGTTCCGGATTTCTTTTCCTGGTCGCCTCCCTGTCGGCGATAACGGTCATTTTCATCTTTTTCTTTATTGCCCGGGATGCCCTGCCCTTTTTTCAGTTGGAAGGAATCAAAGAATTCTTTACCAGCACTCACTGGTATCCTTCGGGCAACCCGGCTGAGTTTGGCGCTCTGGCTATTTTTGCGGGAACAGGCTTAGTCACCCTTGGCGCGGCTATTGTAGCGATCCCGTTAGGTATATCCGCTTCGGTTTGTTTAAGTGATGTCCTGCCCTTCTCTTTGCGCCAGGTAGTCAAGCCGGTTATTGAAGTTTTAGCCGCAATTCCTTCGGTCGCCTATGGCTTTTTCGCCCTGGTTATTTTCGCGCCCCTGCTCCAGAGACAGGGCGGGCATCTGCTTGCCATCGCTGCCTGGGTAATAGGAATACCGGTTGGATTTCTGAGTGTAATTGTTGTGAGCGAACTTCTGGCAGCGAAAATTACTCAAAGATATATCCGGCTTAGCCGGATTATTATCGGGGTGATTCTGGGCACAGCCTGTTGCATTGGCTTATACTCAGCCAGCAACTGGCTTGGTTCCATAGCGATTACCAGTGGAACCAATGCCCTGAATGTCTCGATTATTCTGGGCATTATGGCTTTGCCGACCATTGTCAGTGTTTCGGAAGACGCGCTTCAGGCTGTCGGCCGGGATTTGCGGGAAGGCAGTTACGCTTTAGGGGCAACCCGGGCGGAGACGCTGTTGAAGATAGTCATACCGGCAGCGGCCAGCGGCATCAGCGCCGCGGTGATACTGGGTATCATGCGGGCGATCGGAGAGACAATGGTGGTCTGGATGGCTTCCGGTAACGCGGCTCAGATACCTTCACCCTGGTTTAATTTTCTGCAGCCGGTCAGAACCCTTACCGCGACGATCGCGGGAGATATGGGTGAAGCGGACCAGGTAACCGGTTCGGCCAGGTATCATGTCTTGTTCGCGATGGCGTTATGTTTGCTGACGGTCTCATTTTTAAGTAATTTCTTCAGTGAATGGATTGTTACACGTTCCCGGAAAAAACGGGGGATGTAAAGATATGCGGTTGTCAACCCGGAAAATTCTTGATCATTCATTTACCGCCAGCGGCTATATCGCGATTATGCTGATGATTGCCGCTCTTATCGTGTTACTCACACCAATTTTTGTTAAAGGCAGCAACGCGATTGTATTCAGAGGTACGATAGAGTTCCGCAGACTGATGTTTGAAAAGTTCGGGCGCGGTAATGAACGGGAATTGCAGCGTGAACTGGAACAGGTGCACAAGGCGAGAGAACCGGTATACAGCATGCTGGAAACGTTCAAGCAGGAAATCAAAACATTCCCGTCCGAGAGACGGCGGGAGTATCGTGAACAACTGGATGAGGTAGAGCAAGCGCTGCGGGAATTGTTCGGTCCGAGTCCGGGTGAACAAAAACCGGTAATGATTCGAGACCAGTACGGACAAACGCGCTGGGACCGCACGCGTGTGAAACTGAAACAGGTAGAATATAGCGGAGAATGGGATTATTCAGACCCGAGCCAGGTGGGCAAATTAGTATATACAGCCCGCTCAAACATATTCAGCGGAACAACATTAGAACCGCTGTTCGGATATATGGATACTAACGTCCAGGCGATGATGCAACCGCGGTTGACTTTCTACTGGGGATTTCTGACCGACAACTCTCTTGACGCGCATTTTTTCGGCGGCATTTTCCCCGAGCTCCTGGGTACTTTCTATCTTACGATCGGAGCCATGCTGTTTGCTCTGCCGATCGGGGTGCTTTCAGCAGTCTACCTGACCGAGTATGCCCGCGAAAGCCATATCATCCGGGGCATTCGAACCTGCATGAGCACCCTGGCTGGTGTGCCGAGTATTGTATTTGGATTGTTCGGCCTGGCGTTTTTCATTACGACGATGCGGGTATCGGAATCGAAGAGTGTGTTGGCAGGATCATTAACCCTGGCGATATTGATACTGCCGACGATCATCCGGGCATCCGAGGAAGCGATCAGGGCCGTCCCGATAGCGTACCGGGAAGCGGCCTTAGGGTTAGGGGCAGGCAAATGGCACACAATCGTGACGGTTATTTTACCGGCAGCCCTGCCGGGAATATTGACAGGGATCGTGATCAGCATGGGGCGAGCCGCGGGCGAGACGGCACCGATCATTTTCACGGCCGCGGTGAGCGTGGGCAAACCGTTGAAGCTGTTCCAGGTATTCAGCCAACCGACGCCGGCGTTATCCTGGAATATTTATAATCTCTGCACCGAGCATGAAGCGGTGGATGAAATCCGGCATGTCCAGTACGGCATGGTTTTCGTGCTGGTGTCGTTAGTATTGCTATTAAACCTGGCAGCGATTCTGCTGCGGGCGAGAATTACCAATAAACTGAAAGGATAAATGCGATGCAGCATTATATGATCAAAAAAGAAGACGTACCGGAGACCAGGGCGGCCGAAGCATCATTGTTGTCAGCTGGAGGGACCGGGCGGGCGCTGCAGAAGGTAACGGTACGCGATGGTCAGCAATTGCACGAGCAGACTGCTGAACAGAACCGAACGGCTGAAACGCATGTCACCGCGGACCGGTTTTCAGTATTTTACGGCAAAAACGAGGCGGTCAAGCAGGTGACATTAAACATACCGGCGGAAGAGGTAACGGCGATCATCGGGCCGAGTGGTTGTGGCAAGAGCACCTTTCTGCGGGCGATCAATCGGATGAACGATTTGATACCTGGCTGCAGCACTAGCGGCACGCTTGTATTTGACGGGCATCACATTTACGGTCCGGAGATTGATGTCGTTGCATTACGGCAGCGGATCGGGATGGTATTTCAGAAGCCGAATCCGTTCCCGAAATCGATATTTGACAATGTGGCCTACGGTCCGCGGCTGCAGGGTATCAGGAGCAAAAGCGCCCTGCGGGATATTGTTGAACAGAGTTTGAACCATGCGGCGTTATGGGATGAAGTTAAAGACCGAATGAAGGAAAACGCGCTGGGCTTATCCGGCGGGCAACAGCAGCGGCTGTGCCTGGCGCGGGCTTTAGCGGTTGAACCGGAGATTCTGTTGATGGACGAGCCGACTTCGGCGCTCGACCCGCGCGCGACGACAAAAATTGAAGACCTGATCGGCTTGCTGCGCGGGAATTATACTATAATAATAGTAACGCATAACATGCAGCAGGCGGCCCGGGTATCGGACTATACCACCTTTCTTTATGAGGGCAACCTGATAGAATTCGGCCGCACGGAACAAGTGTTTTCACGACCGAAGCAGAAACAGACCGAAGAATACATAACCGGCCGCTTCGGCTGAGCCGGAGAACAAAAGAACCTGAACCAACGAGCACTACTATGCCGCTTCATATCCAACGTGAGATACAGAAATTAAAAAAACGCCTGCTGGCCCTGAGCGGGGAAGTCGAACAGGCTGTTGAACAGGCAGTGCGGTCTGTTCACACGCGCGATTCGGCGATGGCGACGAACGTGATAGAAAACGACTATGTGATTGACGAGATCGAAGTAGAAGTTGAAGAGGAGTGTTTAAAGATATTAGCCTTATATCAGCCGGTAGCGATTGATCTACGATTTATCACCTCGGTAATGCGGATCAACAATGACTTGGAACGGATCGGCGATATCGCGGTCAACATAGCTAAGCGGGCGTTGATATTGAACACGCAGAGTACGGCGGTATTTATCCCAGGAACGTTTCCGTCGGTAGCGCGGCGCAGTCAGCAGTTACTGTCGAAGAGCCTGGACGCGTTAGTGAACATTGACGACGTCCCGGCGCGAGAGATTCTCAAGGAAGATGACGAGATTGACCAGGCCTGCCTGGAGATGTATGAAAAGATCAAGGATGCGATCAGCAATCATCCCGAACAGATCGACACCCTCAGCCATGTGTTGCTGCTGCCGCGGTTCATTGAGCGCATCGCCGACCATGCCACGAATATAGCCGAGGATGTGATTTACATGACCCAGGGCGAAATAATCCGGCATGCGGAAAGCAGAAAGAATAGGAATAGTGATAATCGATGATATGTCGGACATAATGCTCATGTGGAGTGACGTTGTCCCGAGGCTGTCTCAAAATTAGCCCAAGTCACACATTCAACTGTGCCATGTGTCTGCAGTTTCACACCGCAGACAATACAACATACTCTCATGCAGATAGTTCCAATTATCCACCGGCTCTTTCGGCAAAGCCGAAATCTCCGTCGGCCACATTTTGTCTAGTTTTGAGACAGCCGCTCCCCGACGTCTATGCTTGCGAGCGGGTTCTTCAAAAATCCGCAAGCCAACACCGGATATCCGGCGGTTACAATACATTACATTAATAATAAAACCATAATCATGTTGTTTAATAATAATTTTACCAAAAAACAATTGATAAAAAAACATTTTAACGCAATGTCCGGACCCTGATCAGGAACGGCCCTGAAACGCGCGAAAAAGGGTCTAAAACGCAAAAGGTTGACACCCCCCCCTTGCTTTGCTACAATGGTTGCAGAGTTGGTTTTTTCTGATTTTGGAGGAAGGAGGAATCGAGAAGATGAATGTGAGGGTTCATGAAACAAAAAGAGCCGGTCCCCGTCTATGTCAATTCGGGTTGATCCGCTTGTGTAACGGGAGTGCGAGATGCTGAGAAGTATCCTTTCCATTTCGATGATCCTCCTTACGTGCTTTGTGTTTGTGTCGCTAGCTAACACGAATACTATCAGTCAGCCACTTCCCCCCACCGCATCAGATCAACCACAAACCATAGATAAAGACGAACCGATTGACGAGCATCTGTATGAATTCAGCTATACGCTTGATTTCGCCCGGGAACAGGGATTCAGGGACATAGTGGCATTGTTGGAGGAGGAAAACTATCCGGCGGCATTGCAGGCGATTGAAGAAAAGACCGGAGCGGGATTTCCGTGGAGCACGGAGGCAACCAATGGGTACCAGTATGGTTTTTTCGCGGAAGCGTTGAAAGGCATATGCAGGGAAAAGATGGATGAGGTGGTTAATGCGTACCTGGCATATCAGAATGCCAGGCATTATATTTTAGATAGTGAAGAAGATAAGAGTGTTAATCAGAATCTTCTCATTATTAACGAACTATACAATAGCATTGCCAGATTTTATGATAGAGCAGGACGATTGTATGATGCCGAGAACTGGTATTATTATGTTTATGGCACTAGCCCGTCAAACCTGACACCGTACATAGTATCTTTAAAAGGATTGTTACAGGTACACATGAAATCGGGAAACTATACCAAAGCGGAAAAATACAGCAATGAATTGTTAAAAAAACCGGATATGCTGGATGCAGCGACTATGGCCCATTGTATTGATATGTTGTTTTACCGAGGCAATTATGAACAGGGTGTTATACAGCTACTGGATGGCATTCGAAAACATGGATTGCAGTATACAGCAATGGAAAATGATGACTGTTTACAACGAGTAAGAAAATACTGGTTTCATTTTCACGAGTATGATATAGTTGAGTATTATGATTTGCTTGACTCATGCATCAAAGACAATGAAGTCAAGGGCAGAGAACAATTTGTAGCAATGCTTATTAACACGCGCAGCATGATTAAAACATTATATCCTGAACTGATTGTATATAATGAAAATGATGTAAGCAACATTGCTGCCCGCATAGCGCAGCGCAGTAATACTATATACAGATGCATCAACAGTCAAGCATACCATGAACGAACACCTTACAAAAAGAAGCCGGAACAGGTGCGGAATGCCTATAGCTATTCATATACAAATATGTTGATTGAAATGATGTTGGATACAATCCATACAGACAATCTTGAATCCGGGCGGATGTATGATATGTATACAAACATACTGCATTCATTTACAAAAACCCAGTTGACAAATGTATATTATGATGGAGCAAACGCTCTTTTCATAGTATATGCGGGCATAGGCGATGCGCTATACAGGCAGATGATATATAAACCATCTGAAAAACGTTTGCAAGCACGTGCGCGAGTGCCGGAACGATTCAGAATCAAAGATGAACACACGGACAACACGCTGGTATATACCAATAAAGTGCATGAAGCCGACACATGGTATGCCTTAGCGGAAGACAGCGCGGGTGCAATAAATAATATGAATCGGTTCGGAGTGATGTTAATTCACAGAGCACACATTTATCAATTATTGAACAATGACGACAAATGTGATGAATATTTGCAATGGGCAAAAGAACTATGCGGGGAATATCCTGCGTTAAAGCAAAAAATTACGGCATTATACTGCATGCAACCGGAATACGATGTTCCCATTGACACTATCAATGAACTGTTACTGGAAAGCAATGGGTATATTTCCCGCGAGTTATATAACTATTTAGCGGTTTTATACGCGCGGGCCGGTGCATATGATATGGTAATGAAAACGATATGTAACGGCATTATTTATACACCGTTAGAATACGGGAATGATATTCTTCTGAACATAGCGGAAGCGAACCAGAGCATCTTTTCATATGCTGAGTTGCACCAATTACAATCAATCATTGAAAAAAGTGTTATGCGAGTGCCGGCAACGACAGAAGATGCTTATAAAATCAGGATACTTCAGCAACGCGCGCGGAGTACCTGGTTAACCGAGCAGCTTCGGCTATCTGAAATTGAAAAAGAAGGGCGATTCACCGATGAACAGATGCAGATGTTAAAGGACCACAGCATTCCGGCTAAAAGGAATAAAACGGCTAGTCCGCCGACCGTGAGAGGCTGCCGGCTTTTTATGAACGGGCAGGTGTGTAACAGAGACTCGGAAGAAGACAAGCTTGACTGGACTGGTTGGTTGAGTTGGAGGAATGCTATTGCACGTGAAATGCGGTATGCCGGAGTACCGTGGTCAATTGACACACGTCAGCAACGAAATAAATGGTATGATGAATTGATAGAATTTTATAGAACTAATTACAGTAGTGTTCCAGCGAACCAGGTTGATAT
>CAZCLS010000160.1:2300-8153 GCA_964499565.1 uncultured bacterium | reverse complement strand
TGGTAGAAGCCGCTGAAATAATTATTCGTTCAGTACAGATAGATGATCTTGCGGGAATATTTCATCTGGGTGAGGAAGTGTTTACGTCTCAGGAAGTTTCAAATCTGTATCGGACATGGGATGAGTATGAAGTAACGCGTCTGTTCAACAGTGAGTCCGAATATATGCTTGTCGCGGAAGACAAGGGGGAGGTAATCGGCTTTGCGATGGGAACCGTGATAGAGAAATACGGATCCGCCTGGAATTACGGGCATCTATTGTGGCTGGGAGTAAACAGGAACTACGGGCGTATGCGCATCGGCAGCCGGCTGTTTGATCGTTTCCGGCAAATCATGGAAGAGAAGAAGATTCGGATGCTGATGATCGATACTCAGGCGGATAATGAAGCGGCAATCCGCTTTTTCCGCGGCAAGGGATTCGAAAATCCCACAGACCATGTCTATATGACTTTAAATCTTCAGAAAGAAGGTACCAATGCCTGAGGCCATTAACGCACACAGGTTGCATTCGCTGTTCAAGCAGATGGTGGATCTTTATACGCCGTCCGGCAAGGAAGAGCAGCTGACACAGTTTCTGGAAGAGTACCTGGCGGGAACTAATCTGAAGGTCGAACGTCAACCAGTAGACGAGACGCGCGCGAATCTTCTCATATCAGCAGAAGGTTCCCGGTGTGAACATCTATTCCTCGGGCATATCGACACGGTTCCGGCATATGATATAGAGCAGTTTGAATTCTCGGAACGAGAAGGTATATGTTCAGGGCTGGGAACGGCAGATATGAAGGGCGGCTGTGCAGCAATGATTGAAGCGTTTCAGACGGCAGCAGAGCAGAATGCATTAGGCAGTTCGGCGGTTCTGGCGTTAGTGGTGGGAGAGGAAGAGACCGGTGACGGAACCAGAGCGCTGCTGGAAACGCATACGTTCCGTTCCGCGATCGTAGCTGAACCGACAAATTTAGAGCCGTGTATTGAGCATTACGGATATGTAGAATTAATAGTGCGGGCCTTCGGCTATCGACGGCATGCCGCCATGTCGAACAGGGACACCAATGCTATACACGCGTTGTTACGCTTTCTTATACGGCTGGAGGATACGGTTGAAAGTGACGAACCTGAAACGGTACTGAACATTCGCGATCTTCACAGCGCCGAGTCGGGGTTTGCCGTTCCGGATCGCTGTGCTGTAAGAGTAGATTTGCACATAACACCTGAAATTAAAGCAGGAGCGTATGCAGACGGGTTAAAACAGTTTGTCAACACGTGCCTGTCTGAAAGCAAAGCGTCGCGCTATGAAGTTGAGTTCCCCACCCTGGCGGACGGATATCGACTGGAGCCAGATAACGAGCTGGTCGTCAAACTGAAAGGGATATATGAGGAATTGAGCATTGACTGGAGTCCGGCAGCTTTTAAAAGTCATTCAGATGCCAATATGCTTCGCGATGCGGGCTGCAGTCCGATTATCCTGGGACCCGGCCAGCTTGCAAAAGCGCACACGTTAGATGAATCAGTCGCATTCAACCAGGTTGAAGCGGCTGTTGCGGTATATGTTAAACTTCTTGCCGCGTTGCAAACAAACTGAGGAGAAAATTAATAAGATATGAAAGCGATCATCGTGGAAGAAGCAGGTAAAATTGCCATTCGGGATATTCCCGAACCGGTCATGGGAGAATACGACGCCCTGGTCGAGGTGGTTGCCGGCAGTTTGTGCAACAGTACTGATACCAAGATACTGCACGGCGAGTTTGTCGGACCTTTGCCGACCATTCTCGGACACGAGGCAGTCGGCCGTGTTGTTGAGATCGGACCAAAGGTCCGCACCTATCACCTGGGCGACCTGGTTGTCCGGCCTCGCATAGGAAGCGTGCCGTCGTTGAACCTATCGAGTTCCTTTGGTTCTTTTGTCGAGTATGGCCTTGCCACTGATGCCTGGGCACAGGCCGAAGATGAAGGCCGGGAGCGTCCTTCAGGACACGACCAGATTGCATCCGACGGCAACAGCGATCCGCAGACACTTATCCAGGCTATCACGTTGAAAGAGACGCTGTCGTTCCTGCGCAACCTGGGTGTCGACAGGGGACAGTCGATCCTGATCTTCGGCACAGGGCCGGTGGGAGTTTCCTTTTCCCTCTGGGCCGGATACCTGGGATGCGAAAACGTCATAGTCGTTGGCCGCCGGGACGAGGCGTGCGCACGGGCAAAGGAGTTCGGGCGGGCCACACACACAATCAACAACACGAAAGAACATGTACCGGACGCGGTCAGAGATATTGTAAAGACCGGCGTGACATTCGCGATAGAGGCAATCGGCGACAATAACGTCCTGCGCGACTGTATCGATTCACTGGCACCGGACGGGCAGGTTGGCATGTATGGCGTTCCGCCGGACAGCCAGGGGCGTTCGCCGCTGTTGGACGACCCGCGGATATCAGGGGCGGGCCCGCGCGAGGCGATAGTGCACGACGAAGTCATGGAACAGATTCAGAAAGGAACTATCCCAGCCCGTGAATTGCTCACCCAGGAGATCGACTACCGCGAATGTGCCCGCGGCTTTGAGCTGCTGCAGGAACTGAAGCAGGAAGGTTTGATACAATACACCGGTCTCGGCGGAACAACAGCATACGCGATGGCGCGCATAATGGCGACGGGTCAGTACGACGTCGTTCTGACGGCATTCAACAGCAGTCCCTTGTGGCGCGAGGCGATGATAGCGGTTATACCGGAAGCACGCAAACAGAACATGGGAGTCCTGCTTGCTTCTCCGACGCAGCAGGGCTGGCTGGCGCGGCGGTTTGACAAAGAGATCGAGAGCGGAGCTCTCTTCCTGAGTCCGCCGCGCCGCGCGCAGATCAAAGCGCTCTACGAATTGTGTGACGACTGCGGCATCGAAATACCGGTATTCTGTCTCAGGTGGGCACTCGGTGTAGAAGGCGTTTCAACGGTATTGACGGGCCCGCGCAACGTGGAACAGCTGGAACAGAACATCCAGGCCGTTGAACAGGGACCGTTGCCCGGAGAGGTTATTAAACGGTTGGACGAGATCGCCGCTGTCGTGCCCTTCCGGCCTTTCGACGAGCCGTTCGGCTGCGTTTTGGGTAATCCGGACTACTGGGGACCGGGGGTTGTATAAGGAGAACTGACATGTAGCGATTCATTTGGTCTCACATCAGGTGGATTTTTGTCAAAGAAAAGGGCTGAAAATTGAATAAATATGGTATAATGTAAAATAAGGATAGATATAAGGGATAAACGACATTATTTTGATTTCAAGCGTTAAGGAGACGCAATGGTCAGTATGTTTGACAAAAAAGGGTTTTACAATGAAGGATGACAAGCAAACGGCGGAAACAATATTATTTGTTGATGATGATGTTGGCCTGGTGAATGTAATGAAAACGATGCTGAGCAGCCTGGGCTATCGGTCGATATGTTTTACGAACAGCGAGGAAGCGTTCAAAACATTTCATAAAGTGGCTGATGTTTTTGATTGTGTTATCGTAGACATGATAATGCCGGAAATAAACGGATTGACGTTAGCTGGCATGATGAAGGAAATCCGGCCTGATATTCCGATTATTATGGTGACGGGATTCAGAGAACGGATCAATATGCAGCAGGCAGAGGAAGTAGGTATCATAGACTTTATGGACAAACCAATCAAGCGCGATCTGCTGGCGGCATCTATCCGTCGGGCGATAGACCAGAAAAGCGAACATATATCTTGAAGTGAAAGATAACCCTAACGAGAAGGTTTTCGATGAAAAAAACCACTATAGTGTTGATGACCCTGCTGGGTGTCGTGATGATGACGGGAGTTAGCCTGGCGCGAACACTGCCGGCCGGTGAAGCCGAAAAGGTTTCCACGCAACGGGTGAACCGTGAACGAAACCGGGAACGGGTTAGAGTCGTAGACCCTGTTGTGCCGGGAAAAGCAACGGTTGTTGAACAGAACAGTTCTACGAACGAAGCGGCGGTCGGGGAAGAAAACACACCGGTGCGCGAAGCGGACTGGAAGGATGTGGACGACGAGAAGGACCCGGAAGCCAAAACAGCCGTGTATAAGGATGTGGACGACGAGAAGGACCCGGAAGCTAAAACAGCTGTGTATAAGGATGTGGACGACGAGAAGGACCCGGAAGCGAAAACGGCCACATGGGAAGCGGTGGACGATGAAAAGCATCCGGAAGCCAAAACAGCCGACTGGAAAGCGGTGGACGATGAAAAGCATCCGGAGGCCAAAACGGCCAAATGGCTGGCTGTAGACGATGAAAAACATCCGGAAGCAAAAACGGCGGATTGGAAAGCAGTCGACGACGAGAAAGACCCGGAAGCGAAAACGGCTGACTGGAAAGCGGTAGATGACGAGAATGATCCGGAAGCGGATGAAGCCGACTGGAAAGCGGTGGATGACGAGAATGATCCGGAAGCGAAAACAACGGACTGGAAATATGATGAATAACAGGTGGTAAGCACCTAATATACCTGACGGGGAAATTGAGTATGGGCAGTATCGCATACCGCGAAAAATGGCACGGGACGATGACGGACCGGGAACGCTTTGTCAACCAGATGCATTATCGGCCGGTTGACCGTTGTTTCAATATGGAGTTTGGCTACTGGGAGGAAAATTTCAGTGAATGGGACATATTTGTCGACAACGGGATAACGACCAACGAGGAAGCGGACCTGTTTTTTAATTTTGACCCGTGTCCGACGGTCTGGATCAACAGCTGGCTGCGGCCCGGCTTCGGTCTCAGTGTCGTGGAAGAAACAGAAACAAAAAAGATTATCAGGAATGAAGACGGCTTGCTGGCGGAAGTAACCAAAGACGGGCATAGTTCAATCCCGCATTTCATACAATCATCGGTAACGACACCGGACGACTGGCAGCGGGTGAAAGAGGAAAGGATGCGCCTGGATGATCCGGCCCGCAGGCGAGACATAGAGGCGCTGAAACAGCGTTACCCTGAAGACCGGGACTATCCGTTAGGAGTATTCTGCGGTTCGATGATCGGAAAAGTCCGCGATCTGTTAACCATGGAAGGGTTGGCGTATGCCTGTTTTGATTATCCGGCGATGGTGGAAGACATGGTGGAAACAACCTGCCAACTGGTCGAGCAGGGATTGGAACAGCTGCTGCCGCATTTTGACTTTGATTATGCCAGCGGCTGGGAAGACATCTGCTGCAATTCAGGTCCGTTAGTATCGGTAGAGTTTTTCCGAGACGTCGTCATGCCGCGCTACAAGCGCATCAGCGCCAAACTGCGGGCGGCGGGAATAGATATCTGGTACACCGACTGTGACGGGGACATTCGGGCGTTGCTGCCGTATTTTCTGGAAGGGGGGATAAACTGTCTGTTTCCCTGGGAAGTAAACGGCTGCGGTCATCCAGCCGAAGCACGCAAGACATATGGAAAAGAGCTGCTGATCATGGGCGGGGTAGACAAGATGCAGTTGGCGGCGGGTAAAAAGGAAATACGGGCGTATCTGGATTCACTGCAGCCGCTGGTTGAGGAAGGCGGGTACATTCCGTTCTGCGACCACCGCTGTCCTCCCAACGTAACGCCGGAAAATTACCTGTACTATTTAGATCTGAAAGAACAGATGTTCGGATGTAGAGACTGAAAAACAAAAAGGAGTACTAGCATGAACGCTGAAAGAAACGAGGGATTATTTTTACAGTTTGTCATGAGCCTGATGCAGTCGGGGATGATCCAGCTTGGAAAAGTCATGAATCCCATGACCCAGAAGGTGGAGCGGGATTTACACGGAGTGCAGGCGACGATTGACATGCTGATGATGCTGAAAGACAAGACCAAAGGAAATCTTTCGAAAACCGAAGAGACTTTTTTGACAA
>CAZCLS010000160.1:0-2200 GCA_964499565.1 uncultured bacterium | reverse complement strand
CTGAAAGACAAGACCAAAGGAAATCTTTCGAAAACCGAAGAGACTTTTTTGACAAACGCGCTGTCCTCGCTACAGATGAATTATGTTGACGAGGTGGAGGCTGAAGCCAAAAAGCCGGCCGGGAAGGAAGCGGCCAAATCCGAGCAGAAAGAAGACGGAGAGAGCGCCGGGAAGGAAAAGGCCCAACCGGAGCAGAAAGAAGACGGAGAAAGCCCAGGGAACTAAACGGGCGGCAATCCTTTCCGGCATATATGAAAACACTTCACTCACCACAATCGGTTCAGCGCTGGGCGGCGGCACAGCGCGCGGAGGGCAGAAGCATAGCCCTGGTGCCCACCATGGGGGCACTGCACGAGGGACACTTGGCCCTTATCAGCGCAGCGAAGAAAAAAGCTGACACGGTCATCGTATCAATATTTGTCAATCCCACTCAGTTCGGTCCCAACGAAGATTATGCCAGATATCCGCGCACGCTGGACGATGATATCCGCCGGTGCCGCGAACTGGGAGCAGACGTGCTTTTTGCCCCGGCGGCGGATGATATGTATGCCGCATCATTTTCGACCTGGGTGAATGAAACGGTGTTATCTGACGCGCTGTGCGGGTTGCGGAGGCCGGGTCATTTCAAAGGGGTATGCACAGTTGTTCTGAAATTATTTTTGATCTGTCAGCCGCAGGTAGCGGTATTCGGCCAGAAAGACGCGCAACAGGCCTTGGTGATCCGGCGCATGGTGCGTGATTTAAATGTTCCAGTCAAGGTGATACTTCATCCAACGGTCCGGGAACAGGACGGCTTGGCTCTGAGTTCCCGGAATCGGTACCTGACGGAAAGTGAACGGCGGCAGGCACCGGTACTGTACCAGGCATTAAAACAGGTCGCGCAGTTGAAAAAGCAGGGCCATTCTCCCGCGCAGATACGGCGTAAGCTGATACGGCATATCCAGACGGCGCCGGACGCGCGGATCGATTATGTCATGCTTGTCGATGAAGAGACGATGGCGCCGGTGACTAAAGCGGCAGCGGGAACGAAACTGCTGATCGCGGTGGCGGTCTTTTTTGGCAAAACACGATTGATCGACAACGTGCGCATTGTGTGGTGACGGTGGGTAATGGGTAGTTGTCAGGGTTCAGGATTCAGGGTTCAGGATTCAGGGATCAGGAAATAGGTGAGGGCAGAGCGTGAGATGTGAGTTGTGAGTCGTGAGTGGTGAGTCGTGAGTCGTGAGTCGATGTCTGGTGTCCGGTGTCCGGTGTCCGGTGTCCGAGGGCCGAGGGCCGAGGGCCGTGAGTCGATGTCTGGTGTCCGGGGGCCGATGTCCGTCAGAGTGGGAGGCCGGTTCCACACGGGCGACTGTGTGCCGAGGGCTGTCTGAAATTCCCACCATTATTACTGTTGTTTAGGTCCCTTGCGTTGTCAGGGTTCGGGATCACTGAACATTACTCCACTACTCCATTACTCCAGTCCGGCCTCAGCGAGACCGGCTACACATTACTCCACTATCAATAATACCCCCATTCAATAGCGCCGAGATCGACACCATAGTCCAGATCATTGTAACCTTTCCTGGTGTCGAAGGGATTCCATGTGCGGCTGGAGCGCATGTGAAGGACGGCCGGAACGGCATTGGAAGGTGTGAGCAGCTGGTCGGCGGGGAGGGTAGGAAAATGGTCTTTCAGGTCGAAGGTATAGAGAGACCAGGTACGGTTGGAAAAGGCAACGTCAGCGATCCAGGCATTATTGAGATAGATGGCTGCATTGACGGGTATTTGTTCGGTGTCAGGATGGTCGGCGCGCAGAAACAGTCTGAGATAGCGGTTGCGCATGCTGACAGGTTTATACACATTTCGGGCAGTGCGCGCGAATTTATTATTATTCTGATCTTTTTCATAATGAAAAATACCGTATTCAAGAATACCGTCGATTTTGGTATAGGGAGTACGGGTAATAAAAAAGGCATGACCGAACCTGATAGCTCCGGCCAGTGAACAGAGCCACACCAGGAGGAAGCAGGCGCAGAGGGAAAGGACAATGGTGGCGCAGGGTTTAGACGCGCGCAGAAAGGAGAGCAGAGAAGTGAAAAAGGTCTGAATACGGGAAGAGAGCGCTTCGGTTTCAGGGGAGAAATGAATCTGGTAGGTACGGACTAAAACAACAAAAAGGACGGTAAACCAGAGTTGTAATTCGGGAACATAATAAAAA
>CAZCLS010000159.1:0-8237 GCA_964499565.1 uncultured bacterium | reverse complement strand
CACGTCCTGGAACTGCAGACAACGAAGGACAAGCCAATTCTGCAGGCCGCGCTCTCCTGGCGTAAAATTGTTTTAGTCCAGTTGTCAGCCCACAGCTTTGTCGTGCGCGACGCGGCGGTAGCGCCGGTGAAAGAATCGCTGGCCAGGCACGCGCTCAGCGCGAAGCTGCACCTGGTTCCGTTAACCCGCATTCCCGTGCGGAATTAATAAGCGGCCGTTATAACCGCCGGGCTGATTGTTTCCTGTTTATTACCAAAACTGATTAACTCCCTGACTGTATGCCATGAATTCCGCTAATCCCTTAATAGTACAAAGCGACCGCAGCGTTCTGCTGGAAGTTGATAATGCTCTGTATGCCCCCGCCAGAGATATGCTGGCCCTGTTTGCCGAACTTGAAAAAAGTCCCGAGCATATTCATACCTACCGGATTACGCCGCTTTCAATCTGGAACGCGACCGCCGCGGGTTTGCAGGCCGATGACATGATCAAGAGCCTGGAACAATTCAGCAAGTTCCCAATCCCCGAGAATCTGCGGCACGAAATGGATGAATTAGCCCGCCGCTACGGTAGAATTATCCTTGAAAAAGCCGGAGAACACCTGCGGCTGGTTATCGATGAAACGCTCCTTTCGCGTCAGATCGGGCATCATCCCAAGGTACTTCCTTATATCTCGGTCACCCAGGATGTCTGCGTCTATCAGGTTGATACGCGTTATCGCGGAGAAATTAAACGCGTCCTTACCCAGCTCGGGTTTCCCGTTAAGGATAGTGCCGGGTATGTCGATGGAGAGCCGTTTGGCATAGAACTGCGAGAGACGACCACCGGCGGCCTGCCGTTCCATATGCGCGAATATCAGGTCCAGGCAGTCGACAATTTTTATCAGGGAGGCGGCGTTGACGGCGGCTGCGGTGTCGTTGTCCTGCCGTGCGGCGCTGGGAAAACGATTGTCGGCATGGGTATTATGGCCAAAATACAAACTTGTACGCTGATCCTGAGCGCCAACATTACCGCCTTGCGGCAGTGGCGGGAAGAATTACTCGACAAAACGGCCCTGCGCCCGGATGATATCGCCGAATATTCCGGCCAGCAGAAAAATATCGCGCCCATCACCCTCGCGACGTACCAGATTCTTACCTACCGCCCCGATAAAAATCAGTCTTTTTTTCCTCATTTTGAATTGTTTCATTCGCGCGACTGGGGCTTGATAGTGTATGATGAAGTGCACCTGCTGCCCGCACCGGTTTTCAGGATCACGTCGGACCTTCAGGCCCGCCGGCGTCTGGGGTTGACCGCGACGCTTATTCGCGAGGACGGCAAGGAAACCGATGTGTTCAGCTTGGTCGGGCCGAAACGGTATGACATGCCCTGGAAAGAACTTGAAGCGCAGCAGTGGCTGGCAAAAGCAACGTGCACCGAAATCCGCGTTCCGCTGCCCGAAAACGATACGCTCGATTATGCCGTTGCCGGCGACCGCGCGCGCTTTCGCATCGCGTCTGAAAATTCACGCAAACACGAAGTCGTTGTATCCCTGCTTCGCAAGCATGCCGGAGATCAGATTCTTATCATAGGCCAGTACCTGACCCAACTGCGCAGCATGGCGCGCGAATTGAATGCTCCAATTATTACCGGACAAACCCCCCAGACCGAACGAGACCTGTTGTATAAAGCCTTCCGAAACGGAGCCATACATATTATGATAGTGTCGAAAGTTGGAAATTTCGCGGTAGATCTGCCCGATGCTAACGTGGCCATTCAAATCAGCGGCACCTTCGGCTCGCGCCAGGAAGAAGCCCAGCGCCTGGGACGCATCTTGAGGCCCAAAGCCGAGGACAACCAGGCCCACTTCTATACGATCGTCACCTACAACAGTGTAGAACAGGATTTCGCCATGAAGCGCCAACTATTCCTGACCGAGCAGGGCTATTCCTACAATATCGAAAATGTCACGTGAGAAATTACTGAACGATGCCTTTGCCCTTGGCTTTGGTCGCTTTGAAAGCGATTTCTCCCGTCTGGCCGTGAGCGTCGCCGTCAATCGATAATCCGCATTCAAACGGCACGCCGGATTCCTTGTACGGTTTTTGATCGCTCATGCCGTCATGCAAAGCTGTGTACTCATCCATTCCCACTAACAGCTGGCCTTCGCTAGCTTTCTTTATGCTGTACATGAATTGCATTTTCCCGTCTTTTATGGCCGCTTTGAAAAAGCCGTAAGAGGGAAATGACTGGTGCCCTTCGCTCCTGGTCGTATAATACGTGAACTTCTGTTTCAGCCGGTCATTATTGCGGCCTTTTACACCCGCACTGTCCTTGTAAAACATGTGTTCCAACGCGTACGGGGTGCCCGGCTCCTGCCCCTGAACCTGGAATTCGTTTATGGTGTCAAACGACGTATGCGTGGTTGGAACTTCCCCGGCTAAAATCCAGCCTTGCTGCGCATCGGCTTCATCCTCGCTTTTATACTTGAACGAGCCTTTGGCTTTCTTTATGGCCAGGTCGTCAGGTATCGTTCGCAATGCAGCACTGGGTGCCCCGATAATTACCCGGCCTTCTAGTCCGCGCCGGTTGCGCGTTACTTCCGTCATCGCGGTAAGTATCATAACGACCATGAATGCTGAAACAAGCACACATATCATTCGTACGTTCATAATGCTCTCCTTGCGTAGTACCTTAAAAAATAACTCTACCGTATTATAACACTTTTTGCGGTGTTTTTAAAGCTGACCGCTGGTAATGCTATAATTTTGACTATCTCTTCATTGCGGCCGACGACAGCAAAACCCCGCCCAGCGCGTAGGAAAAAGCGCCCCAGACCAGTATGATTACGCTGTCTTTCAACAGCACGGGCTCCAATCCCAGCATAACCGCCCGCATTGCCCTGACGGCGTAGGTCATGGGTGTCATGTATGCCATCACGCGTTCCCAGGCCGGCATAGTTTCCAGAGGGGAGAGTGTGCCGCTGACGAACATGAAGATGAAGATCAACAGAGCCGATACATCCACAAAAATCATCAGAGAAGAGCGGCAGATTGTAGCAATCAGAAAAAACAGGCCGCAGGCGGCCCACAGCTGAATTACTATCTGCAAACCCCACAGCAGTCGCTCGGACGGCAATTGCCAGGGCACCACCAACCTGCATACCAGCAGCGAGCAGACCAGGACCACCAGTGCCAGCACCCCCCCCGCCAGAGCCCGTGAAATTATCAGGACTCCGTGCCGTGCCGGCGTTGCCAGAAAGGTGTATATTGTTCCCCGCTCCCATTCGCGCAGCCAGTACATGCCGCAATTGACATATGCCAGGGAAAGGATCAGAAACGGTATCAGACTGGCGGTCATAAAGGTTGTCATATGCTCGGGCGAATAACGCGCGTTTTCAATCGTTACGCGAACGGAATCACTGTAGCGTTCAGATAACCTGCCTGCCACACGCAGCATCAGCGCGCTGATTTCCCGGGCGATGATCGGGTTGCGGCCGGCTAATACCAGATGCAGACCCGCTCTGTTTGTTCCGGAATACGTTACTAAAGCAGTAATGCGCCGGTCCGCCAGAGCCGCCCGCGCCGCGGCGGGTGAATCATATGCGACTGATGTCAGGCCCGCTTCCCGAAAGGCGTACTGAATACGCAGCTCCGGCGCGTTGGTTGCGTATACGCCGATCGCTATCTGACTGCCCAGGCGCACGACAAAAACCTGGTTTCCGATTATCAGAAAGGCGCTACTCAACAATATACTGAGCAGCAATTGGCGCGGACTGCGCACCCACATACGCGTCTGGGCCAGGGACACCTGCAGTATCTGCCGCATAACTATCATAAACGAATCTCCTCGCGCGGCGATTCATAAGCGACTGCCTGTTGATATGCCTGTTCAAGCAGGGCGGCGGTGTGTCCTTCTTCTCCCGGCGAAAGAGAAACGGCTATTTCACCGTCAACAAGCAGGTACACCGTTCGGCACAGATGCGCGGCTTCCTCGAGATAATGAGTTGTCAGTATCAACGCTGAACCGGCGCGAGCCGCTGCCTGCAGGCAATCCCAGATATACCGGCGCACCTCGGGATCAAGACCGATCGTGGGCTCATCCAGCAGCAGAACAGCCGGGCGGTGCAGCATCGCGCAGGCGATCGCTACACGCTGGCGCATACCGGTCGATAGTTCACCGATACGCCGGCCGGCAAACCGCTCGATATGATAGCGGCTGAGCGCGTCAGTTATTGCTTCTCTCAGCGCGCGGCCCGCCAGTTCATACAGCGTGCCTTGCAGGACAAGTGTTTCGCGAACAGTAAGTTCGCTGTACAGCGGCGCATCGTGTGAAACAATGCCCAAAAGGCGGCGTGTCCGGCGCTCTCCGGCGGCCTGGCGGATACCTTTGATCCAAATGCTTCCTTCGTCAGGTTCCAACCAACCGGCGCACTGACGGATCAGTGTCGTTTTGCCCGCCCCGTTCGGGCCCAGCAGTCCGCAGATCTCGCCGCCGCGTACCGCGAACGAAATATTCCGGTTGGCCAGGATCGGACCAAACCGTTTGCTCACCGAGTTAATAAACAGGAGCGCGTCAGCTGGATGTGCCAGTGGTGTCGTCATGATGAGATTTCCGTAGTATCAGTCCGGCGTTTATCCATTTGGATGATTCGGTTTCAAACAGGGCCACCCGTTCTCCCGGAGAGACAATGGTACCGCGGGCTATGTGGTCCAGGGATGTCAGCATGATGGGTGCGCCGGGATAGCCTTTTTCGCAAGCCAGCGACAGCGCGCGTTCGCGTGGAAAGCCTAGCGTTTCGCTGGCCCAGTCCTGGCCTTTTTTGAATGAATCCGCCGAGATAATGTCTGCGATAAACCAGTCGATATCCCGCAAGGTCATATTGCTGCGCTTCAGCATGTCGAAGACGCCATGAAAAAATATCTCCGGCCCTAATGCCAGGGTTTCGGTGTAGTTCTGCCGCAGATGATGCAATCCTTCGGCCCAAACCGACGGTAAATGTGAATGCTTCGAACCGAACAGGCAGTACATGTTTGGTTCCAGGTCCGTGCCGTAATAATCAACGTAACAGGTCTCAACCAGAAAACCTTTCCGGTCGCTTCCGCGCTTCATTACTACCGCTCCCGCTCCATCGCATAATATCCAGCGCAGCAGAAGAGAATGTTTGTCAGTCATGGCCGGATTGAACACGTCGGCCCGCAGAAATTGAGAGGACATCTGTGAACTTACCACAACGGCTGTGTTCACTGTTCCCGCTGCTAACAAGTCGCGCGCGATCAGGATTCCTTTGCATGGCGCGGAACAGTTGGAATTCAGAGATATTTCAATGCAGTGCTTCAGCCCTAAAGCCGAAATAATAAACACACCCTGATTTGGGCATAACTGGTCGGGAAAAACACCACCCCAGACTAACAGATCAATGCTTTCCGGTTCTATGCCCGCCGCGGCGATAGCCCGCTGAAGCGCCTTTACCGATAAGGTCGTGTTATCTTCCACGGGCTCCCTGGTGGCCGGGTCTAGGCCATAATAATATTTTCGCGTTCCCATTAAACGGCTCATTGTCTTTTTCATCCGCTTTTCCCATTTTGCCAGTCCTTCCGGCAAATGCTCGAGCGTGCCCAGGACGTCTTCGATAGCATCAAAAGATATACCGTCACCCGGAAGATAAGATCCGGTTCCGATTATGTGAACATCGACCGGCTGCCTGTCGCTTTCGGTTGTTGTGTGAGTCATACGGAAGAGTTTTCCTGCTGTTCTTCAAGCCGGGCGGTTTCGGCCAGGGCACGATAGGCCGCGCCGTACCGGTCGAGAGGGGCCTGCAATGTATCAAGGAATTGTGCCGCACCGTCATGCGTCGGTTGGGCGTCCGCTTCGCGTACGGCATCCCGCAACAAAGCCGGATGATCAATAATCGGACAGGGCGCGATCCAGTTAGTGCAGGTTTTCTGCTGGCTGCGGATGGTTTTGAAAAAGGGAGAATTTAAAACCTCCAACAGTGTTTTGTCATGTATGCTGTCGGTCGCGAAATGATAGAACACACATGGCTCTACCTGCCCGCTCGCGTTTATATGCAGATAATTCGTTCCGGCTCCCAGACAACCGCAGACCAGGGGACCATCGTTCCAGAAATCAAATAAAATTATATTGCGCCCGCGCCGCAGCCGGTTTAGCAGCCTCCGGCGCGTGTCCCTTTGTGCCGGTGTCGGCATCAGCTCTGTGTCGGGTTCCCGGCCGATCGGAATATAATTGAAGTAGCATCCCGACATGCAACCGATATCCGTAAAGTAATCT
The DNA here is from genome assembly GCA_964499565.1 of uncultured bacterium. Classification (GTDB taxonomy): domain Bacteria; phylum Auribacterota; class UBA3054; order UBA3054; family CAZCLS01; genus CAZCLS01. The sequence goes on along the minus strand of CAZCLS010000159.1, from coordinate 1,970 downwards.
ATGAAGGCTTCACTCGCGACGGTTTCGTTATTGTGGCGGGTAACGGTCACGGAGAAGCCAAACCGGACCCCCGCGCGCTTCAGGCGATCCATGGCCGCGATAATGGTCGCGAACGTTCCCGCCCCGCGCCTGCGGTCCGTTTCCTCCTCATACCCTTCAATACTGAAAGTAATCAGCGCGTTACCTGCCCCGGCCAGGCGCTGAGCTACATCATCGGTTATCAGGGTTCCATTCGTGTAAATCAGAAAAAGACTGGTGTTGAACTGTTCCAGTGTCTCAAGCAGCGGTTCCCAGCAGAACGGCTCTCCGCCAACTATCGTGAAAAAAGATGTGCCCATCGCGTTCGCCTCATTCAAAACGCGATGAACGGTCTCACGCGATAATTCCTGAGTTTCCCGGCCGGCCGCGTAGCAGCCCCCGCACCGCAGATTGCAGTGCGTCGTAGGACTTATCGCCAGAAGAGCAGGCGGATACCGTCCTTCCCGCCGGTAAAATCGCCAGCGGCGATAGGGCTGGATGAACAGCCGTTTGGTTACATACGTCCAGTAAAAACGCCGGCGGGTTGCCGCTGATAGATAGGCGGCCCGGGGATAATTGATGATGCAATCACAAATATATTCTTTCCCCGCCTTAGACTGAAACCAGGGATTAACCAGCCGGCTGCGTATAATTATTGTAAGTACGAAGCGGACAAGTGTGTCTCGAATTGAACAAAATTTTCTCAGCATACATCCGAATTTCATTCTTTTATATAGTAAAAAGTATTATACCAAAAAAGCGATTACGTGGTGCTTTAAACGGGCATAATACACAATAAACACCGCAACTATCACTAAAATCACCGTCTGTTTGAATGTATAATGCGTGGAGTCAACCGCTTAAAAATTTTTAATAACGGATTGCTATCAATTTTTCCCCCTAAATCCGCGATGGGATGGAACGGGACACTAGTTTTGAAAGGTGAACGTAAAAAGCTCATATCATCCCACCCTGGCGGGTAGCCGTATGCACAGCATCTACCACGTTGCGAGACACTTGGCGTATAAAAATACGCTCGCGTATCTCACGCCTCGTATCTACTGCACCTACGTCTATCGCGGAATTTGGGTTTCCTCACCCCCTTGACAGGATTTGATGACATATCTATAATTGCTACCGTTGAATATTTAACCAGAAGGATCACTTATGCCTGCTATTCATCCCTCCGCAGTTGTAGATCCTCAGGCGACTATCGCCGGGGATGTTACGATCGGCCCGCTCTGTATCGTCGGCCCGCATGTCACGATAGGACCCGGCTGCAAACTCGTCGGCCAATGTTATATTACCGGTCATACAACCCTGGGCACGAACAACACTGTTTTCCCCGGAGTCTGTATCGGAGCGCCGCCCCAGGATACAGCCTGGAATGAATCAATTACTTCGTATGTCCGTATCGGCGATAATAATATTCTGCGGGAACACGTTACTATCCATAGCGGCTCCAAAGAAGGTGGGGAAACACGCATCGGCAATAACTGCTTCCTTATGAATTACGTGCATATCGCCCATGACTGCAAAGTTGGCAACCGCGTCATTATGGTTCCCTATGCCGGCGCTTCGGGATATGTGGAATTAATGGATGGGTGTTTTATCTCCGGACTTACCGGTATTCATCAGTTCTGCCGCGTCGGCCGATTCGCCATGATCAGCGGCCAGTCGGCGATCGCCAAAGATTTGCCGCCCTTCATGATCGCCGATGGACGCCATGGCGATATCCGCGGCGTGAATATCGTTGCCCTGCGCCGCAATAATTTTTCACTTGAAAGCATCCGGGTAATAAAAGATATCTATCAGGCATTCTACCGCAGTGATTTGAATCTTACCAACTCCCTGAATAAGATCAAAACAGAACTGCCGCAAACACCCGAAGTGCTGGAATTTTTAGATTTCGTCCAGGCCAGCAAACGCGGCGTTATCCACGGGTATTCCCT
>CAZCLS010000158.1:0-8292 GCA_964499565.1 uncultured bacterium | reverse complement strand
TATACGCGCGGCAGAAGAATAGTAACATTTTCGCTGTTAATTTTCAAACGGCGGGGTTAGCCGGGGAACACGGGAAAAGCATACATGTATAAAGGATTCATTATTTCCATTCACATTTTACCTGTTTTCACTGCTGTCCAAAACAGCAGTGATAAAAAAATAACACCCTGTATTCACAGGCATTTTGGACGGTTATGTCCCATATTTTGGATATAAGCCCCCATGATGCTGTCCAAGAGATTAGAACACTAACACTACTTGATCGAAAAAAATTGAACGACCAGTGTATCCATTTGTTGAGATTTTCTGTTCTCCAAATCGAAATCGCTATCGGGATCCAAATCGTCTTGTGAATTACCGTAAATGACACGTTCCTTGCCTGCCTGACACCTATGCCAATAGCCAGTGTATAAGCGGTAGCCGTCAAGTTTTTCGTATCCAGGTCCCATGTCTTTTCGATCCGGATTTCGATTGCGATTTCGATGTTCAGTCCCAATGATTACGTAGTCGGCTTTAAGCTGTTTTGGACAAGTGTGACCTGTTTTTTATTGCAATCCATCTGCCTTGTTTAGTACAATAAGATAGTGAACGGTGTACTTTTTAACCGCGGGTGCTTCGGCAGCCGCTAACAATCCTGCTCTATGACCGAAACGCCTCCGAAGGTGTTCGTGCTGGACACCAATGTCATTCTGCATGACAGCTCCTGCATTTACAAATTTCAAGAACACTCGATTGTTATTCCCATCACCGTGCTGGAGGAACTGGACCAGTTCAAAAAAGGCAATGATTCAATTAATTATCACGCCCGGGAATTTCTGCGGGCATTGGATGCACTGAGCGGGGAACTGCTGTTTAACGGCGGCATCCAGATCGGTCCGAACCTGGGCACGATTTCAGTCAAGCTTGAGCGAGCCATCCATGAGGATCTGGCCTTGAGTTTTTCCCCGGATTATCCTGACCACCACATTCTTAATATTGCCTATTGCCTTTCCAAAGAAAAAACCGGAACACATGTCATTCTGGTTTCCAAGGATGTAAACCTGCGTATGAAAGCCAAGGCCGTCGGCCTGTGCGCCCAGGATTACAGGAATGATCAGGTCAAAGATATTTCCGCATTGTTTACCGGTCACCGGATTGAAGAAAATATGTCGACGGAATTGATCGACCGCATGTACGTTTCTCCAGCCGAAATCGAGGTAGATGAGCTCAACCTTGAAGCAGTTCCGGTGCCGAATGAATATATGATTTTGCGTAATGGCAGCAAATCTGCCCTGGGCCGTTTCAATGTCCGGACCGGCATGGTTCAGCGCGTTGATAAAATCAGGGCCAGCGGTGTCATGCCGCGTAATGCGGAACAGGTGTTTGCCGTTAATGCCCTGCTGGACCCCGATCTGCAGTTAGTAACGCTTTCCGGCAAAGCCGGCACGGGGAAAACGCTGCTGGCGCTGGCAACCGCGCTGGAAGTGCGCGACCAGTACCGCCAGATATTCATGGCGCGCCCGGTTGTACCGCTCAGTAATAAAGACCTTGGGTATCTGCCTGGAGACATCAAATCAAAGCTGGACCCCTATATGCAGCCGCTGTTTGATAATTTAGGGGTTATTCAGGATCACTTCTCAACAACCTCACCGCGCCAGAATATGATTCAGGAAATGCTGGAGCAGGAAACCCTCAAAATCGCACCGCTTTCGTATATCAGGGGCCGCAGCCTGGTAAAAATATTTTTCATCGTTGATGAAGCCCAGAATCTGACACCGCATGAAATTAAAACGATTATTACCCGCGCGGGAGAAGGAACCAAAATGGTTTTTACGGGCGATATTTTCCAGATCGATCATCCCTTCCTCGACAGCCAGTCGAACGGGTTGAGCTATCTGATAGAAAAGATGCACGGGCAGAAACTGTACGCGCATATCAACCTGGAAAAAGGGGAACGGTCAGTGCTGGCGGACCTGGCCAGCACGTTGCTGTAAATGCACCACTATTCTCTTTAATATTTTTCTATGATGTTCCGGCTGGTTTATTCCCGTCAGCGGCAGATAATGTTATATGCTTCTTCACCGTCCGCCGGTCAAGTCCGGTGATGCGTGAAACTTCCTGATAGGACCCATGGCGCTGATACAGCAGGCGGCAATAATCCCCGAGAAGAGCCTTGGCATCGCAGGTGCCTTCCTGAATCTCCGCAAGTAAATCTGTCAGCAGATCCCGACCTGTCCGGGGTGTATCACCGGTATATGAACGGGTCAGCAGAATTCTGCGCACGCATTGTTCCAGTTCCCGTACATTGCCGGGCCAGTGATACTGCAGCCCCACGCACTGCTTGAGTGTTTCAAAAACCATGGCATACAGTTCCGGGATGTCTTCTCCCGTTAAGCGCCGCAGCAGAATATGCAGCAGAATTTCTAATTCCTTAGGATTTTCCATGATGCGCAGGCGCAAGGGCGGCACAATGATAATATCACTGCATAACCGGTAATAAAAATCATCACGGAATTTGCCCGAGCGGCGCAGTTCCTCCAGAGGATGATTTGTAGCCGCAATGACCCTGCCTTCAAACCGTTTCTTTTCATGACTGCCGACAGGAGAGAACATCCGCTCCTGCAGCACTTGCAGCAGTTTAATCTGGATCGGAATAGATACATCCCCGATCTCATCCAGAAAAATGGCGCCGTGAGGACTGGAAAGCGAAAAAATTCCGTTATGAGATTCTACCGCACCGGTAAAGGAGCCTTTAGTATGTCCGAACAGCTCTGATTCTATCAGTGCTTCTGGAAACTGCGACAGGTTTATCTGCACAAACAGGTCCCTGATATTCATGGAAAAACTATTCTGCTTCAGGTCAAAAGGGATAAATCCCGAACGGCCGATCGCTGCCGCGGCCGAGCCTTTGCCGGTACCCGTTTCGCCTAACAGCAGCGTTGAAAAATCTTCCATCCGGTCCCGCAGCACTTCGCTGTACCAGCGGATATCATGCGTAAAAACGTTGTTCCAGAGACTGCGGCGCAAAACCTTGATGCACTCACTTTCTCCCGGCAGACTCCGGTCTATGAAATAAAACGCACGGCGCACCTGATAGAAAAACGCGAAATAAATAGCCGCTTCTTCCTCGCTGATGCCGCGCTTGACCAGCATGGCAATCGCTTCAGGTCCGAACGGCACCTGGCACCGTTGCGTGCCGGCTTGCATCTGTTTTTCAATAAACGCGTCAAAGGCATACCGGAAGTGATGGTAGACCATAAACAGATACAGGTAGGTAACATTGTGCTGGTCTTTTGAGGGAAAGGCCTGGATCGTGGTCCTGCCGTCTGCATCAAGTCGGTTGATAAGGCCGGTGATTACCTCCACAAGTTTTTCCAGAATCTGATCCCGCGGTTCTCCCGGCAGCGCTTTTGTAATCTGCCGGTCAAGCTCTTCGCGGCGATCGGTAAACGGATTAGCAAACGTTGCCTGAGCAACTAATTCAATCAAACTAAGATCTGATGTGTGTAACATTTTTGTTTTCATATACAAATATTGTATTTCTTATGTACGTAAAATGTCAATACTTTTTTATATACTTATTTGCGTGCTGTATCTATCATGTTGGTAATGTTATCTTTGCCTGTTTTTGGCATGTCTGGTGCTTTTATGCATCGATCGCTTATAATAACACTAACTTTTCAGGAGAACAACAATGAAAACTACTGCCATTTCAAAACTGTTAATCTGCTCGCTGCTCTGCGGCAGTATGGCTTCTGTTACCAATACTCATGCCGCCGGCCTGCTCAAACCGCTGAACGGCAGCGAAAACGATGTACGCATCGCCTCTCATCATGTAACGGTAACCATTAACAACGGCTTCGCCCGGACGGAAGTCGACCAGTCATTCGAGAACACGACTGACAAAGATCTTGACGCGGTCTATACGTTTCCGCTGCCCAAACAGGCCAGTCTTTCAGAACTCAGTCTGTGGATCGACGGTAATGAAGTAATCGGCGAAGTTCTCGAAAAGGAGAAAGCGCGCCAGGTTCACGAAGAACAGAAATCAAAAGGCAATGACACTGCCCTGGCGGAAAAAGATGATTTCAAAACATTCGACGTCAGTGTCTCGCCGGTCCGCGCTCATGACACAACAAGGGTGCGCCTGGTATATTATCAACCACTTGAAATCGATCTCGGCGTCGGCCGCTATCTTTATCCCCTGGCGGAAGGCGGTGTTGATGACGAACGTATCGCTTTCTGGTCGGTTGACAACAAAGTCTCGGGTGAATTCAGTTTCGATTTGACCTTGAAATCAGCATTCCCTGTTAAGGATGTGCGTGTTCCCGGTTACGACACTAAAGCTGCCATAACCAAGCTCGCCAGCATCCTTCCGGATTCAACTGAAAATGAATCTGCGGAACAGGAAACTGCTCAAGGTGATGTCTATCATGTCCGGATCGACAGCAGTGAAAACGCAACACTGTCTGAAGATATCGTCATCTATTACCGCCTGGATGAAACCGTTCCCGCCCGTGTTGAACTGATTCCCTACAAGCCGGATGCCCGGGCTCCCGGCACATTCATGGCGGTCATAACACCCGGCGCTTCACTGAAACGAATCGAAGAAGGAACCGACTGGGTTTTTGTGCTGGATGTTTCCGGCAGCATGTCGGGCGGGAAAATTCAAACCCTTGTTAACGGCGTCTGCAACGTTATCGGAAAACTGTCCCCGAACGACCGGTTCCGTGTAATAACATTCAATGACTCAGCCCGTGACATAACCGGCGGTTATATTACGGCTACGCCGGAAAATGTACAGAACTCTCTGAAAACCATCAGTTCCATAAAGGCCAATGGCGGCACCGCTCTGTTCGCCGGTCTTACCCTCGGGTATAAACCTCTCGATAGCGAGCGAACCTCCTGCATTATCCTGGTAACCGATGGTGTCTGCAATATCGGACCGACCGACCATGCAACGTTCTTAAAGCTGCTGCGCGAAAACGATATCCGTCTATTTACCTTTGTGATCGGCAACAGCGCCAACCAACCTTTGATGGATCGGTTAGCCAAAGAGTCAGGCGGCTTTGCCATGAATATTTCCGACCGCGATGACATTGCCGGCCGCTTGATTCAGGCCAAGGCCAAGGTGCTGCACGAAAAAATGCATGATGTCTCATTCAAGATTAAAGGCAAAGGCATTCATGACATTACGCCGCAGAAAGCCGGCAATCTGTATCTCGGTCAGCAATTAGTCCTGTTTGGCCGGTATGACAAGGCCGAAGAAGTGACCCTGAGTTTCTCAGCTAAAATTTCCGGTGAAGACCGCGAATGGACCTGCCGGGCATCATTCCCGGAACAGGATACTGATAATCCCGAACTGGAACGGTTGTGGGCTCTGGCCCGGATAGATGAAGTGATGGAAGGCATCCGCGAAAACGGCGAAACGTCTGCAACCCGCAAACAGGTTGCCGATCTGGGCACCGAGTATTCTCTGGTGACTGATTACACCTCCATGCTGGTTATTCGCGAAGACGAGATGGAAAACCAGGGCATTCAACGCCGTAACGCCCAGCGTGTATCGCGCGAACGCCAGGCGCAGCAGGTCCGCGCCAGTCAGCCGGTCCGCAATCACACCACCTCGCAGAAAAAGGGTGGCAGCATGTTTAACAACGCGCCTGCGCCAAGTATCGCCGGCTCCGGTCCGGTCGGCTTCCTCCTGCTTGGACTGGCCGCCTGGCTGCGCAAACGAAAACGTGTCGTACTAATGTAACGTATGTTTTCTGTTTCTGTCGAGGTACAGCGGTGGCGGTTTACCGCCACCGCTTGTTTCTATTGCCTGGTTGATCAATACTAAAAGATTTTCTGTATAATAGAGTTGTTTTAATCATGTGCCGGAAAAAGGTGATATGAATTCTTATAGAAAAAACATCATTGTTCTCCTCCTTGTTTCATTGTGCGCTGCCGCAGCCATGGTCTTTGTACAACCCATACCCCAGGCTAGTTTCTATCATGCTTTTGTCGATACCCGCACTATGCTTGGCATTCCCAATACTTTTAATGTTCTTTCGAATCTACCATTTGTTCTTGTTGGCTGCACCGGTCTTGTTCTTATTGCCAAACGGCTTGTCAATCAAACCGCCGCACCGGTTGACCCGTTGTATCTGGTGTTCTTTTCCGGTGTCTTTCTGACCGGGTTAGGGTCCGGGTACTATCATATCGAACCTAATAACACAACCCTGGTCTGGGACCGATTGCCCATGACAATCGCATTCATGGGCCTGTTCACCGCGGTAATCGCCGAACGCATTTCTCTGAAGGCCGGAAGACTATTACTGTTTCCTCTGCTTGCTTTCGGCGTTTTTTCGATCTGGTACTGGCACTGGACCGAAATCCAAAACCTGGGAGACCTGCGCCTGTATGCACTGGTTCAATTTCTGCCGATGATTCTTATTCCGCTCATGTTGTGGCTGTTTCCTCCGCGCTACACCCGCGGGTACGATTTCATGATTACTATTGGCTGGTACGGCCTGTCTAAAGCATCTGAAGCATTGGACGGCCCAATTTTTTCAGCCGGGAATATCATGAGTGGCCATTCTCTCAAGCATATTTTTGCCGCAATCGGAACATATTGGATTTTGCGCATGATTCTGAAGCGAACGGCGCTGCCCGGCAATTCAATTCAAGCAGAGTCTGTAATCTCAAACAACAATACATGATTTCGTTGTGATACGATGCGCGCTAAGATCATTCATATCGATTTGATTCTGCTGGCAATACTGCTGGTTCTGTGCAACCTGCATTTACTTTCCAATTCCAGCTCTGATGCCACTGCTTTCTTTCCTGCACGAGTTTTCGATGGAGAATGGTGGCGCATAGTCACTCACATGTTCACTCATGTCAGCTGGTATCATCTGTTGATCGATGCAAGCGCGTTTTTTCTGATTTACTCATGCCTTGCCGAACAAGTCTGGTGGCGCAGGTTGTTATATGTGGCTGCCTGCTCGCTCGGTAGTTTGGCCGGCGCTTTTTTCTCTCCCCTTTTTTATTCTCTCGGCCTGTGCGGCCTTTCCGGCGCCGCCCATGGTCTTTTGGCCGTCGTCGCCCTGGAATTGATTACAGGCCGCAATCGGCCCAACCGCCTGATCGGTTGGATCGTTCTCGTTGCGCTTGTCGGAAAAACCGGTATTGAATTGTATACAGGACAGGCCTTTTTTTCTGCTCTGCATTTTGGTACTATTGGTACACCGATTGTTCAATGTCATGCCGGCGGTATTGCCGGTGGCGCGTTGTTATTTGCATTTTTTGCATTGTTTAACCGCCTTTCACAAAAAAATGAATATGTCTCCAGACAACAGTAATGGTCTTTATGCCAAAAGTTCAACGCCTGGGTGATCTTTGCGCGCAGACTATTGTTGTTCCCCGTAATTACTGTAACAAATAATATGTTATGTGTATGAATGCATTGAAATACGTACTTTTATTATTGTGTGTGCTGCTCTCCGCCTGCGCCTCGTTTGAGGGACCGGTAGCAGTCAGACCGGGTTCTTTTTTTCATTACTCGGATTCGGATTATCTGAACTATGAAGTTGACGGTCAAGGCCCGATAACGCTTGTTTTTCTGCATGGCTTCGGCTCCTCTCTGCGCAACTGGGATGATATTCGGCCGGATTTTGACCACGATGCCTACACCATGTATTTTTTAGATTTGAAGGGTTTCGGCTTCTCCTCAGTGCCAACGAACACATCCTATTCGTTCAAAGCAAACGCGGAACTTGTCTCCAGTTTTGCCCGGGAGCTGCAATTTACCAATTACTGGCTCATCGGTCATTCTTTCGGCGGCGGCGTCGCGTTGTACGCGGATTCCATCCTGTCTACCAACGGTGCTGTCCCTCCCACCGGGTTGGTTTTGCTGGACTGCGCGGCGTACATAAGTAAACTGCCCTTTTTCATAGAATATCTGCGTTATCCGATTGTGAGCCGGGCCGGATTTAACGCTACCAGTCCGGCCTTCAAGGCGCGCTATACGCTTGAGCGGGTCTATGCGTCGCGTGACACGATTACTGACAAACTGGTCCAACGTTATGCAGTATTTATTACTGATAATAAATATCCCGTGTTTGCCGGCACGGCTCGTGATATTCTACCCAAAAACATCGATTTGATAACACAATACTATCACAATATAACTGTTCCTGCACTTATAATCTGGGGAGAGAACGATACCGTCCTGCCGATCAGTTCCGGTCTGCGCCTGGCCGGAGAACTGCCTGGCGCGGAACTGCACATCATTCCCGACTGCGGTCATATTCCGCAGGAAGAATACCCGGATGA
>CAZCLS010000157.1:0-8294 GCA_964499565.1 uncultured bacterium | reverse complement strand
GCTGGGCGGCCGGCTGTTTGACGACCTGTTCTACCAGTGGCTCTGCGAAGTTAATGCTGACGCAGTTAAGAAAATTGAAGTGGAAGGAGATGCATATTATATTCACTGGGTTAAATGCCGTGAAATGAAAGAGGCTTTTTCCAATACCATGCGCAGAAACCGGGATGAACGCTTTCACTTCAACATCCCCGGCTATGGCAGTCTCCAGAATGTCACCTGGCCCATGTTTGAAGAGCGGGCCCGGTCGTATGTGCCCAGCCGCGAGTTTTTTGAGGATCTTTCCACCTTCGGCGACCGCTATGCCGAACTCGTCAGCGGAGAACCGGTTGACCTGCTGCATCGTTTTGAATCAGCCTTGCGCGCCGGTGTCGATTCCGGCACCGTTTCACTGGCACATATCGAGCGGGTGATCCTGACGGGCGGCAGCAGCCTGTGGCCCTTCGTGCGTGAAACGGTCATCCGAGTCTTAAGCCTGGATGCATCGCGTATCTTGGAATCAGCCAATCCTCGCGGTGCGATCGGTGAAGGCTTAGCACTCATGCCCGTGGTTCAAAACCGGTTCCGTGAAAGCATTCATCAGATCCAGCGTGAGCAACATGCAAAAAGCACTGAAATCCTGCAGACAATCAACGCCGTTATTATGCGTTTCAGTCAGGGCTTGTGCCGCGATATCACTGAAAAAATCGTGCATGAACGCATTGTACCCGCCCTGGAACAGTTCCGGCAGAGCGGCGGAACCCTGCACGACCTGCGCCTGCGACTTGAAGCGGATATCAATGCCTGCCAGCCCGAATTGACTCTGCTTATTGCCGACCGCACACCTGAGTTGGCAGCTAAGGTAAAGCAGACTATCACTTCCTTTCTGGCGGAGTGGTTCCAGAGCCGGCATATCCGCATGCCCGAACAGTCATTCGCGTTCAGCACACCCGAACAATCTCTCGATCCGCGGCTGCTGGGAAAAATTATGGATGAAGTGGCAATCCTGGTCTCACCCGTCATCGCGATTATCATCGCATCAATCTGCGGCGGCGGCGGTATGGCGCTGGTTTTGAGCGGCATCCCGGGTCTGGTCATTGGTGCCGTTATCGCCTTAACCGCCGTTTTCGCGGGTCGCAAAGCAATTGAATATGTATCTGTTTCATCCACAATCGCCCGCGGCATGCTGAATGGCGTGGTCATGAAATTACTGATCCGCAGAGCTCATCATTTAATTGAAAAGAAAATGCTGCATGCCATTTCAGATAAACTCGACCAGGAAAAAATAACAATGGCGAACAATCTTTCAGAACTGATCCAGGAACGAATCGATGACCTCAGCGCCCTGGATACACTCTAAAAATTTGGTTTGCAGCCTGCTTAACCCTGAATCCTTTATCCTATTTAAGAAAGACCCCGGTGGGTTTATCCCGCCGGTGAATGAGATATAAAGTAGAAAACCGGCTCTCCCCGAACATTAGGGCAGTCACTGCCCAACACAATTCCCGGGGAATCATCTCGCACGGTCGAGGAATGGGAGAGCGAGGGAAGGAGTGCAGGTGTTCAGCATGTAAATGTATGCTGAAAGAGTCACCCGCATCGGAGACGCAGGTGCTACTGGCGGCGCTCAATATCGCCCATCTTTAAGAAAGACCCCGGTGGGTTTACCCCGCCGGTGAATGAGTTAAAAAACAAAAAGCTGGCCTTTTACCTGGCATCCCGGGCAGTCACTGCCCAACACAATTCCCGGGGAATCATCCGGCACCGTGCTCAGTGATCCATGGCCATCACCCATTAACCATCAACCATCCCCGAAAGATGTGCTGCCACTGTACGCTCGACAAAGCAACGCTGACTGAGATCATCGAACGCTATGCACCGGTAGACGTTCCGGAACTCGACCTTGACGATGAAGATATAGCCCGCGACTACTATCCCGCCCGCGGAGCCCGGGACGCCAAAGTTCCTTTAGTTTTGCACACACCGCGCGGCACCAAACTGCGTTTCTGGCGCTGGGACATGCTGCCGTCCTGGTGGAAAAAACAGCTTGCAGAAAAGAAATTTACGTCCTATAACGCCCGCATCGAAACCATGCTCGAAAAACCGGTCTTCCGCGAAGCCTGGCGCCGCGGTCAACGCTGCATCATTCCCGCCAATGCCTTTTTCGAATGGCCCGTCAAAGATGCCGTTCCCCTGGACGGCGTCCGCCGTGAATGGCGCATAGAATGCACCGACCTGCCCCTCTTCTCACTGGCCGGACTGTGGGACCGCTGCACGCTCCCGGACAGTCAGGAACTGTTTTCCTGTACCGTCATTACCATCGGCGCCAATGAACTGATGCAGAGCATTCCGCACCCGCGCATGCCGATAATATTAGCACAGGAACACGAAGCCGCCTGGCTCGATCCTGCTACTCCGGCCGAAGCCGCCTTCACAATGCTGGGCCAATACCCCGCCGACCGCATGCGCCTGCAAAAGACTCATTAAGAGCCGCAGCATTTCGATCCGCAATCACAATTTTCATTACCTGTAAACCAGCCAAACAGTACCGCCGTCGCGCACCCTACACCGGCCCGCACACCGATCGCGGTTACGGGACAATTACGCGCGCACGCTCCACATTCCATGCATGCGTTGCGGTCGGCAATAGCGGCTTTACCATCGGCAATGCGGAAGACGGCATGGGGACAGACAATGGCACATAGACCGCAGCCGATGCACTTCTCGCAATCAAGAGTCAGTGTAACAACATTAGGTATGTATTGCATCATAGTCATCACCGTATAAACCACATGATAATTCCAGCCAGCAAGGCAAATCCCTGCAAAGGCAATGCAATTCGCGTCTCTTTCCGCACACCAGATAATGATGTGAAGGTGCTGGCACCTGTGAATTGCAGACCCATAAATGAACTTGTTGAACCAAGAATTAAAAGTACCGCGACAAAATATACCCATGTGTGAACTGCGCCAAACAGCCAGCATACCAGTGCCAGTCCAATGCCGGTGATTGCTCCTTTGAATGAGAATGCCCGGCCTGGCAGCCACGGCAGCAATATCGGCGTGATAATACCACCCACAATACAGCCAAGCAATACCGTTCCTGCCAGGGGCAGACCGCGAGTGACTGTTAAACCGATTTCATAATGGCCGCCGGTAAAACCCGCCAACAGTGCCAGCGCTGCCACCAGGAGCAATGCATATTTCGCCCAGATCATCAGTTCAACCGGTACAACCATTAGCCGCTCCGGCATGGTGAACGTTATGCGGCGCATAGCTGACGCAGCATGCATACCGTCGGCCAAAAACACGGGAATGTCTTTCGCGCGCACAGGTCCGTAGACAACACGAAATCCACATTGGCGTTGTACCTCGTGCGCCGCAATACCCGGCGCGCCGAGTTGCGGAATAATCAGTGTACGATGCGTCACTACCTGTTTCAAGCCGGTTGCTGTAACTGATCGCACGAGTTCATCGGTACCAAACGTGCCTTTGGCTGCTGCACACCAGACATTAATGCCTTTTGTGTCGAGAACGAGCAACCATCCGGCAATACCGTTCAACGCATGACGCAGAATATCAAAAGAGAGTTTGTAGTTCGCGGTGACAAACACCGGGGCCTCCACACCAGGCTGGCCGATAGCATACAATCCCGGCTCCAACGCATAGCGCTGCCGGCCAATATTCAGCCGCACCAGCACTGCTCCTAACCAGTCGTGCCACGTCCATGTGCTGACAACCACGGTCGGAACCATGGCGGGAATGGGCATGCGCTGCACAGCAGCGAGCGAGTGTATGCAGTTACACGCTCTCATAAAGATTCCTCGGTTTCCGCATGTTTGTGGCGTCTGTTTGGTTACTCGCGTACATGCTCCAGTATGGCCTTAACGCGAAATATTCATGGGTATGGTTGCACACCGTCATCAGACTGCCACCCTTTTCATTCGCGACCACAAAAGCAGGGTCGAGCTAAACACCACCGTGATGCAGCCCGCCTCCTGAAACAGTACAGCAATAATCGGCGTCATGCAGCCCAGAACACCCAGCGTCAAGCCGATGACATTATAGATCATCGAGAAAAAGATGTTGAGTTTGATCCGCCGCAGCACCGTGGCCGACATCCACATAAAATCCACCACCCGTGAGATATCGTCGGTCATCAGGGTGACATCGGCTGTTTCGATCGCAACATCGGTGCCCGCCGCACCCATGGCAATGCCGACATCGGCCTGTGCCAGAGCGGGCGCGTCGTTGATGCCATCGCCTATCATGCCGACGATATGGCCGGTCGCCTGCTGCTTCCTGACGAAAACCTGCTTGTGTTCCGGCAGCATCCCGGCCTCGAAATCATCAACGCCAATAGCTGCGGCCACCGCCGCGGCCACCCGCGGATTATCACCTGTCAGCATCGTGATGCGTTTGATGCCCATGCGCTTGAGTGCGCGAATCGTTGCGGGTATTTCAGGACGGATTTCATCGGCGATCGCCAGCACGCCAATTGGCTGGGCATTGTGCGCAACCAGCACTGCAGTGCGCCCGTACGATGATTGCTGCTGAATCGCATCTTCGACCGGCGCGGTACATGCTACGCCGGCCGCGCGCAGGAAGGCCGGTTTTCCCACCAGAATGCGGGCCGCGTTCCATCGCGCCTCGACGCCCATGCCGGTTGCGCTGCTGAAATGTTCCGGGTCTGGTATGTCAAGATTGCGCTCGTGGGCGGCGGCAAGAATCGCATGCCCCAGCGGATGCTCGGAATATTTTTCAGCAATCGCTGCCAGACGCAGGATTTCCTCGCTGCTGAAACCATTAAGCGAAACTATCTGCACCAGCGCTGGTTTGCCAAATGTGAACGTGCCGGTTTTGTCCACAAGCAAATGGGTGATTTTGTGCCCCAGCTCAAGAAAACTGCCGCCCTTGATCAAAACCGCCCGACGCGCCATGTTCGATATACCGGCCGTCACCGCCGTAGGCGTCGCAATCGCAAAGGCACACGGGCACGCCACAAGCAATACAGATACCGCTGTTCGCACATCGCCTGACAGAGCAAACGCTATGATCGCAAGCACGACTACAGCGGGCAAAAACCAGGTGGTGAACCGGTCAGCGAAATTCTGAATAGGCGCCCGCGTGCTCTGGGCCTCCTGGACTAGATGCACAATTCTTGCCAAGGTCGTATTCTCACCGGTTTTCTGCGTCCGAATTTCCAGCCGGCCGAACTCGTTGAGTGTTCCGCTGAACACAATACTCCCTATCTCTTTCTCCACCGGCATTGACTCGCCGGTGATTGGCGCCTGGTTTACACTGCTGGCCCCGGCTGTCACTACCCCGTCTACAGGAATGCGCGCGCCGGGTTTGACAAGTACCACATCTCCTACCTGCAAATCAGCAACCGGCACAACCACTTCCTGCCCCTGCCGACGAATTGTTGCCATCTTCGGGTTCAAATCAAGCAAGTTTTGGATGCTCTTGCGTGTCTTGTCTAACGTATACGACTCAAGCGCGCCAGCAATAGCCATGATCAAAACAATTATCGCTGCCGGCCTGAATTCACCAACCGCCAGCGTGGCGATCAGTGCTACTGTGACGAACACATTTACCGTGATTTTGCCTTTGCTGATGTCCTTGAAGCCGGTAATGAACCTTTGAAAACCGCCAAATACTGTTGCACCTATCGCCAGTGCCGCATTGGCAAAACCAGGTCCGATTTCCCCGTGTGCCAGAATCCAACTGACCACGACCAAAACCGCCACAATACCCGGAACGAGGGATAAGACAGCCAGTTCTTTGTAATTGGATGTTCGGCTCTTTTCATTCATACTCATTGAGTATAATTCCCTAATAGAAGCCAATTATGGCTGATTATTCTGGTCTTGTTATCCCGTCAGCCGCGCGGTGAAAGTACACCGGCAGGCTTCTGGCCGGATTTGTCTTTCATACTTGTTGTGTCCTTAGACCCGCCGCAACAGTCACCGCCACAGCAGCCACCGGTTCTGGTCATTGATTCCCAGATAGCCGCAAACAATCCCTTTTTCTTCGTTTTCCGTTTTGCTGTTGTTTCCATTGTGTCTCCTTATAATACATCATTAAAATCTCGCTATCAGATATAGTCCCACACTCACCAGCAAGATGCCCGCGATGATGCGGATCATGGCTTCTACCTTCTGCGCCTTGATCGCCGTTTTGCCGAATGAAACGCCAAACAAGATGGCCCCCAGCGGCAGACTGAATCCTACGCTAAACGCCGCCATGAGGACCATGCCCCAGAGCATCTGGCCCATCAACACGCTGGCGCCGAGGACGATGAAAATCCCGGGATTGCAGGGCAGGGATGATGCCGCCACACCACCACCCATCAGCAACCCGATAAACACCGTGCCAAGCATGCCATGGCTGGCGGAGCGCGTCTCCGCTTTTCGAGCGAATTGCGGCAGCTTCACCGGCAACAGTTTCAGAGCGGCCAAACCCAGCACAACGGCAATCACGCCTGCAAACAACTTCCAGTATTTACCAAGCAGCGCTTGTGCCGCCTGCCCCACACATCCGGCGATCATGCCAAGAATGATGAGCGCCACACTCGTACCAATCATGAATGAAAGCGCCGATACGCATGCAGCGCATTTGTTGTTGTCTTGACGCGTGCCCGAGTAGGCCACCAACATGCCCATCGCCGGCAATGTGCAGCACGCGCTGGCTACAGCGCTCACCAGCCCGAGCACGAACGCCAGCGGCAGCGCCACTGGATTCATGCTGGTCTCTTGCAGCATTGTGGTTAGCGTAGTAAGCATGTCCACTCCCGTTTAGTTACAGTCGACAGGCCCGCAGCCACTAGGTCCGCAGCTGCCGGCAGACGATGCCGTGACAAACCCTTGCACCAGCTTCGTTTCAGTAATCTCGCCGGTCACCGGGGCGGCGCTGCGCCCTTTCACCATCGCCAGCACGCACGGTACAGGTACTTGTACCGCGATGCTCTTGTACTCCGGAGCAGTCTTCTTTAACATAAAGATGCCCACCGAACTGCCCCGTGCACCAATAGTCGCGGCAGCGGACTTCATCTGCGCAACCGGTGGCTCGCCACCGATGCCCGGCAGAAACACGAACACCGCGTCAGTGGCAGCCGCCATCGTGTTCAAGTCTGCCAGTGTATCAATCTCCGTTACCACGCTCTCAGTCGGCCGAGATACATCAGTCTCTTGAGCGGCAGGACCGCTCTCGGCACCAAGTGGCTGTGCTATGCCAGATGCTGTAAATGTAGCCGACGGCGTTTGGGGCTCCGTTTGATTGCTCTTGATGATTGCCCAGGCGACTAATACTGTGGTGATGCCTATCACCAGGATGCCTATAATCACGCGTACACGGCGCGGACTTCCGCCGCTAGTGCACGCGCAACCAGAGCCACAACCCGCGTCTTGCACTTTGGTGTCTTTCGTTGTGTCTTTGCCTGTTGTTTTCATTGAATTTCTCTTTGTGAAGATTAGATTAACCACAACACTTCATGCCACTACGCCTCCCTCGCCTTGGTGACGTGGTATGCCAAGCATGGCTGGCAATGTCCTGCAATCGAAGCACCGACCGCGATCAGTTCTTTTATTTGTTCTTTCATTAGTTCTCCCGGGTTTAATTACTGCCGATAACATTGACAAAGCGTATCTCGCGAAGTGCAGTTCACTTTTTCCAGGCGTTCACCGTCTGCAGTAATTTCACGCGTGATAGCGGCGTATGCTAAGAGCCAAGAGATGGCTTCCCGGGCAGCAGGACTTGCGTCTGGACCGGCCAGCGAGTAGTACACCCATTTACCCCGCTTCTCCGCCGTCACAAGGCCCGCATTATGCAGGATCGACATATGTTTTGATACCGTTGAGGGTGCTAGCTTCAGCACCCCGAGCAGCTGGCACAAGCATAATTCACCGTCACGCAATGCCATCAGCAGCCGGACACGACTGGTATCCGCCAGCGCACCGGTGATGAGTAGTAGTGGTCTGAGAGATGGTGCTGCACTCATTATCGGCATCCTATTGTTTTTATAATTCGTCATTTGGCTAAGTATCATAACAAACCTTCCCCACGTTTGTCAAGCACCACTGTCGCTAACCAAAAATAACCTGATATTCGGTGCCTGGTACCAATTTTATCCCATCGCGGATTTAGGGATCGGCTTCTCTCTGGCACGAAATGCCTCTTTCTGTTATAATAAGTCACACTGAACAACTAACATACGACACTATTGCGATCTAAGAATTATGAGTGAAGACATTACAAATGTTGAAGCAGCAGACGCGGATGACCGGCCAAAATCGAAAGACTTTATCCGCCAGATAATCG
>CAZCLS010000156.1:1638-8336 GCA_964499565.1 uncultured bacterium | reverse complement strand
GGCTACAGTGGTTCCTGCACTAGTCAGGCTTCAGTAGCCCCAGGGATTTACACATCCCGGGGCCAGCCTGTCCCCGCACGCCAAATACCAGCACATTCTATCCGATATCCATGGGCCGGATAGACACCGCCCCGGGTACCTGTGTCCTCACCAGTCAAGCCCTGCAAGGGCGCTGTATTCCAGCCCGGGGCACCGCCCCGGGTATCGTGTGTCCTCACTAGTCAAGCCCTGCAAGGGCGCAGTATGTTCCCTGTATTAACGTTGCTACGCACTCTCGGTCGTCCATGAAACGCACCCTCCGTTTGCACTAACTGATCTTCCACACCATCGCGGATTTTGGGTTGATTTTTATTGACTTTACAGAAACCTTCCGTTATAATTATCCGACGCAACGCATTTATTATTATATAATCAACTCATAGAGAAATTTTGTGGTCCGCATACTGAATATCAGCCGGGCCCTGTAACCCCTGATGCCCGGATTTATATGACCGCTTTTCTGGAAAGTCTTTCTGTCCTGCAGCAAATCTTCCTGCTGTGTGCCGTTATCGGTAGTACCGTCTTCCTGTTTCGTGTACTGATGATGCTGATCTCCGGGTTCGGTGATACCGATATGGATACCGGCCATGATGCCGACACAGGTATCGATTCCGATATGGATGCCGATGCCCATCTGGAAGGGTTCGGTCACGCTGATGCTGATGCCAGTTTCCATTTGCTCTCAATTCAAGGTGTCACCGGCTTCTTTATGATGTTCGGCCTGGTCGGTCTCGCGATGTCTAAACAAAGCGCCTTCGGTGATACCGTCTCAGTCGCCGGCGCTACCGGCGCGGGTGTCCTGATGATGTTTATCATCGCTAAAGTCGTTTCAGCCCTTAAACGCCTGCAGTCCAGCGGTACCATTGATATGCGTAACGCCATCGGTCAGCAAGGTTCCGTGTACCTAACTATTCCCGCCGGCGGCCAGGGTAAAGTTCAGGTTGTCGTTCAGGAACACCTGAAAATATTCGAGGCTGTCGCCGAAAATAAACAGGAAATTAAAACCGGTCAAAATGTTGATGTCGTTTCCATTGTCAGTAACTCGATCCTGGTTGTCAAACAATTGTAATTATCTGCTTGTTCATATATACACTAACGGCGCCCGGCGCCCTGAGGAGGTTCTATGACTATGTATATTTTTCCCGTGATCGCCCTGATCATTTTCCTGATGTTTATCGTCATCTTTTTCCTGAAACGCTATCGGCGCTGCCCATCAGACCAGATTCTGGTGATTTACGGCAAGGTCGGCCGCGGCATGTCATCCCGCTGCCTGCATGGCGGCGGCGTGTTCGTATGGCCCGTACTGCAGGATTATTCCTACATGAGCCTCGCGCCCATGACAATCAATATCCCCCTGCAAAATGCCCTCTCCTTTCAGAATATCCGCATCAGCGTGCCTAGTACCTTTACCGTCGGCATCAGTACCGACCCCTCTATTATGAGCAATGCTGCCGAACGTCTTTTAGGCCGCTCCTCCAAGGAAATTGAGGATATGGCCAAGGAAATTCTCTTCGGTCAGCTGCGTCTCACAGTCGCTTCTCTTACAATTGAGCAGATCAATCAGGATCGCGAGAGTTTCCTCGAGTCAATCCGCAAAAATGTCGAACCGGAACTGAATAAAGTCGGTCTGTATCTGATTAATGTCAATATTACTGATATTACCGATGAATCCGATTACATCGAAAGTATCGGCAAAAAAGCCGCCTCGGAAGCCCTTAATAAAGCTAAAGTCGATGTCTCCATTCAACAGAAATTCGGCGCGATCGGTGAATCTGAAGCTAACCGTGAAAAGGAAATCCGCGTCGCTGAAAATGTTGCCCAATCCCAGAAAGGTCAGAAAAAAGCCCAGGCCGATCAACGAATCTATGTCGCCAGCCAGGAAGCTGAAGCCGTTGATGGAGAAAATACCGCTCAAGCAACTATCGCGAATTCAAACGCTGAACTTTACGTTAAACGCGCCGCCGCTCTCCAGCGCGGGGAAGTCGCCAAGCGTGAAGCCGAAGTCCAAATCCAGAAAGCTCAGTACCTGGCCGAACAGGAACGCTTGAATGCCGAAGACGTTGTTAAACGCGAAATCGATAAACGCATGATCGAAATCTCCGCCGAGGCGGAAGCGGAACGGATCCGCCGCGTCGCCCGCGGTAATGCCGATGGCGTCCTCTTGAAGTTTGAAGCCGAAGCCAAGGGCCTTCTGCTTCTCCTTGAAAGTAAAGCTACAGGATATCGCAGCTTAGTCGATAGCTGCCACGGTGATGCCAAAGCCGCTGCAACCCTCCTGATGATTGAAAAGTTGGAGGATATTGTCGGTAAACAGGTCGAGGCGATTAAAAATCTTAAAATTGATAAAATCACCGTCTGGGACTCCGCCGGCTCTTCCGGTACGTCCTCAACGGCTAATTTTGTCTCGAACCTTATTAAAAGTTTGCCGCCTCTGCATGCTGTTGCCAAAATGGCCGGCGTCGATCTTCCGGATTATCTCGGCCATATCGCCGAGCAACCCAGTGATGCTCTCTCCTCCGCTCAAGATGCTGAACCCGCTTCTCCCGAATCACCACCCGAAACTCCGCCCGCGGAATAACATACCCGGCTGATTTTGCTCGAGTGTCGAACCCTGTCTGTCTCTCTTGAAGCCGGCCGTGCTACGACCGGTTCTGTGCGGGCGACAAACATACAATACATTCCTGCCAGAAAAGGCCTGCAAGGCCGAAGTACATCAACCCGGGGCAGCGCCCCGGGTACTGTGTGTCCACGCTTGTTTTCTTTTTCCCGTTTATGCTATACTGACATCCATATCCTGAACAACGGTTTTTTCGATGTCTTTCCGTCTCATACCAACCACGGTTTTCACTGCCCTGTTCAGCGCGGCTCTTTCCGTTTCCGCTGCAGTTCATCTCAATCCTTACGGCTATATTTCTACCGTGCCCACCTCTCCCGCATCGTATTCCTCGCCGGTTCCTCCTCTATGCTTTGTCAGTAATAACCTGTTCTATACCGGGTATAACGGTCTTGTATTCAAAGGAAATGCTCTGTATCCGCTTTCTAACGGCATTCTCACTCTCGAAACAGTCGACGGTTCCCCGTCTGCTGCTCTTCGTATCTATTCTTCTGATGGCCATATAATTTTTGAAACCAATGTATCTTCCCTGATAAATTTTTCCCTGTCTGCCAACCGCAGCCACGCCCTGTTTTATGATGGCTCCCATCTGATAGTTCTAAACTGCGGCACGGGCATAACACGCCGCTATCCCGGCGCGTTAGTCTTTTCCTGTGACGACCAGGGTATTCCCGTCTATTTCTCCCTGGCAGATTCCATGCTGGTTTTCGGTGAAAATGCATTCCCGCTGCCATCGTCCCCGCGCAAGATTGTCCGGTTTAATGACTCTTTCATCATTATTGCAGGAAATACCGTGTATCTCCTGCACGATAATACCTGTACCAGTATCCTGGAATGTTCAGGCATATTCTTTGATTGCTTCGTTGAAGATACAATCCTCTATCTTGTCGAACGAATCAAAAACAGCGATCGGCATTCTTATGTGTTATACGCCTCTGATACATGTACAACGTTTACCGCGCTGGAATATACCACTACTCCACTGAAAACCGCACCCGCTCTGCTATCTACACCCAGCCATGAGGGTATTCGTTCTCCCCTGTTCTATACGGCTTCTCACTATCCCTATCGCATCGGTAACAGCTACGCCGAAATTCAGAATTACGGCGGCGCTCCCTATCTTCATCCCGGCGTCGATTTCCTCGGATCTAATTCTCAGGATGTATTCGCCGTTCATAGCGGTGTGGTTAAAGCCGTCTTGACTACCAGCGCTGATCTGCATTGGCGTGTCGCGGTCGCATCCAGCAATACTGCCGATATGGTCGAAGGCTATCTGTATGCCCATCTGATCCAATCTTCGATCCCCGTTGCCGTCGGTGATGTAGTCCAGGCCGGTGACTATCTCGGGAAACTTGTGCCCTGGCCCGTCGCCGATTTCACCCATACCCATTTCGCCCGTATCCGCAGCGCCGGTTCAGTTTGGAATGGCTCCTGGTGGACTGTCGATAATCCTCTCCCCGATATCATCAGCCATCTCGATTCTTCCCCGCCGGTGTTTGAAGCGGCGGTAAGTTCAAACCTGTTCGGGTTCCGTGATCCCGATGGTTCCTATCTCGACCCTCACGGCTTGTTCAACGCATTTGATGTTATTGTCAAATGCCATGACCTGGTTAATAATTCCTGGCGGGTTGATATCCTGGATATGAGCTATAGCCTGCATCCCGCAGCCTGGCCGGAATACACTGTTTATAACGAACCGGCCCGCTCCTATGATATGCCTCTCGGCATGTATGCCGGCGTTTCCACCCTCCCGGCTCTTTCTAATATCTATTCCCTTGACAGTACCTGTTTCTCAATCGGTAATTATACCGACCGCGAATATTATCATATCGTAACTAATTCTTTCAAAAATCTCGCGACCGGTAATTACCTTCTTTCAGTCACTGCCCGGGATGCTTCGCTCAATTCCGCTACGACAACGATGCCGATCTCAATTATCGGGAATAATCCTGCCGGCGTACTTGCCGTTGAGTTTCTTGTCATAGATTTCAGCAACACATTCATCGGTTCTTCGGCCATCCGCGGTATCACTCTCAAAAATTGCGGCACAGCCCCGCTGAATGGCTCTGTTACCGGACCCTCTTCTCCCTTCTCCACGGTAAGCAATGCCTTTTTCAGCATTCCTCCCTCCAGCAGCTCCCTCGTTTTGTTCGCCTTTTCTCCCCTCACTCAGGACCGGTTTTCAAATACCGTTTCTTTCGTCGCCAATGGTTCCATCCGGGTGACCCTGACCGGCAGCGGCATTCCCGAACCTTCCGGTTTGATTTTACTCTCTCTTCTGCCTCTGCTCCGGCGCCGGACATTCCCATAACTTTGTCATGCATCTTCAGACACTCTCCCCTAATTCCGCGATAGACGTAGGTGCAGTAGATACAAGGCGCGAGATACGCGAGCGTATTTTTATACGCCAAGTGTCTCGCAACGCAGTAGATGCTGTGCATACGGCTACCCGTCAGGGTGGGATGATATGTGGGCTTTTTACGTTTACCCATTGGGTGTTGATTTTTCTTCAAGCCTAATCACCATCTTAATCATACATCAGTCCTCTGTTTTCGGTCTAAGATTACGATCTTGATTGCAGTGTGCGATTACAATGATATTTCTGATATATCACAAAAATAGTGTCCTGTTTCATCCCATCGCGGATTTAGGGACCCTAAATCTGGCATTATACTGGGAAAAAATATATAATATAATTTCATTTGCAGTATAAGGACGATATCATGAAAAATAAACATTCTTTTATTCCTTTATCTCAATACAAGGAATATCCGCCGGAAGAAATGCAGCGGAGAGCGCAGGAGTTTTGCGATGAAATGTCCCGCCGCCGCAGTGTGCGTACCTTCTCTCACCGAACGTTTCCCGAGGATATCCTGAAAAAGTGTATATCCGCCGCGGGCGCCGCGCCCAGCGGGGCTAATAACCAACCCTGGTTCTTTATTGTCGTTAGTGATGAAAAAATAAAAGCCCGAGTCCGTGAAGGTGCTGAAAAAGTCGAGTTCGATTTTTATTCCCGGACTGCAACCGAACGCTTTCTCCAGGCGGTCAAACATCTCAAAATCAGTTACCTAAAACCGTTTCTTGAGGAAGCTCCCTACCTGATCGTTATCTTTCAACAGTTGTTCGGTCTGACCCCCGAAGGCGAACGGTCCGATTATTATTATGTGCGCGATTCCGTCGGTATCGCTACCGGTACCCTCATTACCGCTATCCATCATGCCGGCCTGGCCTGCCTGCCCTATACCCCTCCCAATCCCTTCTTCCTGAATGAAATTTTTGATCGACCCGGTAACGAACGTGCCTATATGATTATCCCCGTCGGGTATCCCGCCGATAATTCCGAAGTTCCCGAGCTGCCCCGTAAATCCCTGGATGATATCGCCGAGTTTGTATAAAGATCCTATGCTAATCCCATGCGCTCAGCTGCTGAATGTAATCTGTCATCCGCACTAATCAGCTTTCCCGCTTGCTTCTCGGCAAGCGTAAGAAATAATGCGTCATAGACTGTTAATGCACACTCCGCGGCAAGGTTAAATGCCCGCAGGATCAATTCATTATGACTGATATATCGGATCGGCAACCGTAACACAGCGTCCAGAAGCACTTCTGCTTCATCTCCGCTTAAAAGCCCAGCTGTCTTTTTTTTATAGATTACGTGTGCCGCTTCCGCCAGAAGTAATTCAGGCGCGCATAGAATTCCTTCTCCCCGTTCAGCTTCGTGAATAGCCTTTTCTAATTGCTCCGGGATCGGTCCGTCAGGAATATACAGCCGGATAACCGCCGATGTATCGAGAATATAATTCATCGTTCCCGTTCCTTGCGAATATCCTTAACAATGTCTCCCCATTCTCTTCCCGAAAACCGGTCTCGCAGTACCCGTGCCTCGCTTATACAACTCGTCTCTCCCAAGTGCGATTCGCGTTCCAGTACCATCTGGATTTGCTTCTGAAGACTGCGCTTGTTCCGGCGTGCTAACCCGGTCAGTTTCTCGTACACCTGATCAGGTATGTTCCGTATCGTAAGCGATTTCATTGTCAACTCCCTA
>CAZCLS010000156.1:0-1538 GCA_964499565.1 uncultured bacterium | reverse complement strand
TTCCTGGACGGTAATCCCGATACCGTTGCCCGCACTCCTGAGATCAATCCCGCCGCGATTGAGTTCGCCCTTCGCAAACCGGTCTCATTCTCAGCTGTTAAGATCATCCTGATCGGTTGCGGTCATACGTACTCATTCGCCGTGGCCGACTCCGTCAAAGATTTAAAAGCCCGGTCAGGCTCTTATCGCGTTCTTTCTCAAGGATACACTCCCGATGGCACGATTGTGTTTATTACCAATTCGCCCGTCTCCGCTTCGGCATTCAGGATCGACACGACCCGCAAGGAAGGCGACGATTATGTCCATTTTTACGCGATCCAGTTTCTCCAGCCTGTTACGGTCACGAAACTGATCGGCGATTATAAGATCCGCCAGGAACATGGCGGTGAACCGGCCGTATACGAACCATTGACCATGGAAAGCACAAGGGCGGTTGACAGTCTGCTGAATGTGCGCGTTCGCGCCGTTACCAGTCTCGGTATCACCAACGATGTTACCGCTCTGGCTGATATCAAGTATGCGTCCAAATTCGCCCGCCCCTTTAACGGCGGACCGCGCCTGGAACTCACCAAACCTGAAAAAATCAAAGTGTCTATCAGACTCGGTGATATGAAAAAGCACGGCGTTGTTACTGTCACGCCGCGCCCTGTACTGAATAATCAAAACGATATCGATGTCCTCTTCGTCGAGCGTCTGCCGCGGATCGATTTTGACGGCCCCAACGGCGGCTGGCCAACGAACGGTCAACCTGTTGTCTGGCGTGCGCACGTTAAAAACTGGGGAGAAAAAAATGTGCGCGTGCCGTACCGCTGGCTGCTCAATGGTACCGTTGTCGCAAAAGGAAAAAAATCAATCAGAGCCGGCAAAACCGCTTTGATAGATTATCCCGCCGCCTGGTCTCAAAAACGGCAGACCCTCAGATTTGAAACCGATGTCTTGCCGGATGAACTTGTAAAACATAATAATTTCACCGAATTCGTGACCGATGCCCTTACGGTCGGTTTGTATGTGGAACAATCGATTGATGATTATTATCACAATACCCAGTATCAACTTGATTTGGATGATGCCAACAGTTTTGCCGATTGGGGCCGACGCCAGGTTCGGCAATGGAACCGGATGCTGGCCAATGCCGTCTTCCCCCAAACGCCCAGTGGATGTTATGACCGGATTCGCTTAGACTTAGTTCAGGTTGTTCCCGATACCGCTCTGCCGATGAAAGGCGGTTTGCCTTCCAATAATCCTAATAATGACGACAAAACCGTTGATCTGATCTGGGGCTTTCCGTACAAATTTGACCAGATTGATGGTGACTGGTTCAGTATTCCCAAAACGGTGGAAGCCCTGAAAAAAGACGAATGGCGGCCCATGTTTATGGAACTCTCCCTGATTCATGAACTCGGTCACGCCCGCTACCTTATCGATGGCTATGGCTTTGATGTTCATACCGGACCGACCAACCATCTGAATATCCTCGTTACTGATGATTCCGGTGCTTCTATCTTAGGCACCTACCTGAAGAAAGATGGTATCGTCAG
>CAZCLS010000155.1:6926-8341 GCA_964499565.1 uncultured bacterium | reverse complement strand
CCGATAGGTCTGATTGCCGGAGGAGGGCTTTTACCGCTCGAATTCGCCCGGCATGCCCCGCAATTGGGGATCGGCGAAATAATCGCCGTCGGCTTTAAAGATTATACCGCCCCCGAACTGGTGCCGCTGGTCGCGCAGTACCAGGATATCGCTATAGGACAGCTGGGACGGCTGATAAAGTTTTTCAAAACCCATCAGGTTTCGCGGGCACTTATGCTGGGCAGTCTGTCGCCCCGGCTGACTATCGCGAATGTGCGTCTGGACATGCGCATGATAATGCTGGCGGCTAAGGTGAAAGACCGGCGGGCAGACAGTGTGCTGGGGGCCATCGCGAATGAAATGGCCCGGGACGGCATAATCCTGCAGCCTACGACGGAGTATCTGCCGCATTTGCTCGTAAGGCGCGGAGTGCTGACGAAAAAACAGCCGGGGAAAAAGGATTGGGACGATATTCGTATGGGCATCCGCCTGGCGCGCGCCAGCGGGGGGCTTGATATCGGTCAGACCGTTGTAACAAAAAAGCAGGCCGTTGTGGCCGTCGAGGCGATGGAAGGAACCGATGCCTGCATACAGCGGGCAGGCACGCTGGCGAAAAAGGTTATAATAGTGAAAATGGCGAAACCGCGCCAGGATTTGCGGTTTGATGTTCCCTGCATCGGCCCGGACACGCTGCGCACGATGAGCGCGGCCGGCGCGTCAATCCTGGCAGTGGAAGCGGACAAAACATTTATTATTGACAGGCAGGCAGCCATAGAGCTGGCTGACACGAATGGCATATGTATTATTGGTGTAACACCCGAAGAAGGCGAACAAGAGATATGAAACGATTAAAAACAGCGGTAATCGGGGTAGGGCATCTGGGCAAGTATCATGCCCGCATTTGCCATGAAGCGGAGAATATCGAGCTATGTGCCGTCGTTGATACCAACGCGGATACCGCGCGCGAGGTTGGGGAGCAGTACCAGGTTCCGTATTTTACGGATTATCGCGAAGTAATTGGAAATGTCTCCGCGGCTCATGTTGTCGTACCGACCGACCGGCATTACGAGATAACACGGGAGCTGCTGCAAGCGGGCACACACATCCTGCTGGAGAAGCCGATGACCTCAACAGTGGCTGAGGCGGATGAGCTGCTGAACCTGGCGCGGCAGAATGACCGGGTGCTCCAGGTGGGCCATGTCGAACGGTTCAATCCGGCGGTGATCGGCATTCAGAAAGTATTGACCCAACCGATATTCATAGAAGTGCACCGGCTTTCGCCGTTCAATCCGCGCGGCACGGAAGTCAGTGTCGTATTTGACCTGATGATTCACGACCTTGACATCATTCTGCATCTGGTCAGGTCGAAAGTAGAATCCGTGGCGGCGGTAGGCGTGCCGGTTCTGACGAAGACGGCGGACATAGCGAACGCGCGG
>CAZCLS010000155.1:0-6826 GCA_964499565.1 uncultured bacterium | reverse complement strand
GAAGAAGGGCGCAACGCCCTTGATATAGCGACCAAAATAAACGACGCGGTTTTAGCCCATCTGGACCGTCTGAAACATCTGCACCCGAATGCGAAACTGCCGAATGAACTATAATTCTTTACCGGTTTGTGCAAGCCGGATAGCATGCGATTGAATTATGCAGCAGCAGACGTTGAGATTGGATGCCGCCTTAGTAACGCTTGAGTATTTTGAAAGTCGGGAACAGGCCCGGCGGGCGCTCTTAGCCGGCGAAATCGAGTTGAACGGCCGGCGCGATATGAAACCCGGCTGGAAAACATCTATTCGCGAGTGTGACGGTAAACGCCGCTTATGGATTGCCGGGAAGGAACAGGAAATACATCTGCGCTGCAAACAACCCTATGTCAGCCGGGGCGGTATAAAATTAGCGGCGGCTCTGGATGCCTTCGGCATCGATCCGTCCGGTATGACGGTGCTGGATATCGGCGCCTCGACGGGCGGTTTCAGCGACTGCCTGCTGCAGCGCGGCGCGCGGCAGGTGTATGCCGTTGACTGCGGACGCGGACAGCTGCATGATTCTCTTCGGCAGGACGCGCGCGTGACAGCGATGGAAAAAACGAATGCGCGTTATCTATCGCGCGAACAGATACCGGAGATACCGGA
Organism: uncultured bacterium; assembly: GCA_964499565.1. Classification (GTDB taxonomy): domain Bacteria; phylum Auribacterota; class UBA3054; order UBA3054; family CAZCLS01; genus CAZCLS01. Next base: position 6,184 of record CAZCLS010000155.1, on the reverse strand, counting down.
TATCATCGTCATGGATGTATCATTTATTTCGCTCCGGCTGCTGCTGCCGGTGATGGACCGTTTAGGCCAGCCGGGAACGCTGGCAGTGGCCCTGGTTAAACCGCAATTTGAATGCGGGCCGGAAGAGGTTTCCCGGGGCGGTGTTGTCAAAGATCCCGAGGCCCGGTTGAGGGCGGTGGCGGCAGTACGTGAAGCCATGGAATCACTCGGCTGGGAGAGTATCGGGTGCGTAGAAAGCCCGATCACGGGTCCGGCCGGTAATCATGAATATCTTTTAGGAGCGCGGCTGTGAATGCAGAACGGTTTATAGACCATCCGGTCGGCATCATTACCAATGTCTCGAAGCCTACGGCTGCCGAAGCGACCCGGCGGACTCTGGCGGCTTTGCACGAGCGGGGTATACGCTGGCGTCTGGAACGCTCCACCGCGACCTGTATCGGCAAAGTGGATGAGGGTATGGCGCTGGAGCGCCTGCTGCCGGAAGTCTCCTGGATAATCGCTATCGGCGGTGACGGCACAATTCTGCAGACGGCGCGTACGACCGCGCATTATAACTTGCCGTTGTTAGGGGTTAATCCGGGCCAGTCGTTCGGGTTCATGACGGATACGCCGATTGAAGACCTGTCTCAGACGCTGGATGATATTTTCAACGGCAATTTTGATATTCTGGACCGTTCGACGCTTCAACCGGTGTATTATGAAGCCGGGACCGGCAAAACGATCATCATGCCCCGCGCCCTGAATGATGTAACCTTTATTCACGGCGCGCACGCGCGCCTGATAGAGTTGGAAGTCAGCGTCAACGGAGATTTTCTGACGACGTATGCCGTAGATGGCCTGATTTTTGCCACGGCCACCGGCTCAACGGCGCACTCCATGTCGGCCGGCGGACCGATTTTATTTCCATCGACGGAAGCGTTTGTGATGACGCCGATTTGTCCGCATACGTTGACGAACCGGCCGATTATTCTTCCGCGCGGCTGCGCCATTGAAGTAAAAACCGGCAATGGCAACCGTGAAATCCATATAGCAATCGATGGCCAGGTTACCCGGCAATTCAACGCGATGGACCGGGTTGCCCTGAAACTGGGAGACTGTGCCCATTTTATTCATTCACGCCGCCGCACGTTTGTAACCGTGCTGCAGAAAAAACTGCACTGGCGCGGTCACTTGAAAAATAATGATTTACCCCAGGAATAATACATGGCTCGGGTACTCATAAACAAAAATCGCTGTAAAGGCTGTTATCTGTGCATCGCCGTATGCCCCGAGAAAATTCTGCTGCCGTCTCAGGAATTGAATGAGCGCGGCATACACCCCTGCGACACGTCTGACGCGGAAGCCTGCATCGGCTGCCTGAACTGCACCCGTATGTGTCCTGACGCGGCGTTGATTATCATTGATCCTCCGCGCGCTAAGGCAGACGCGAAAGAACCCGCCGCCAACCATGATAACCCTCAACCACCTGCTGATAACGGATGAAACTACTGTATTCAGGAAACTGGGCATTATGCGAAGGCGCAATTCATGCCGGCTGCGATGCGTATTTCGGATATCCGATAACGCCCCAGAACGAGGTGCCCCAGTATATGTCAGCGCGCATGCCGGAAGAAGGCCGGGTCTTTGTGCAATCGGAAAGCGAACTGGCCGCCATCAGCATGGTAATGGGCGCCGCCGCGACGGGCAAACGAGTCATGACCAGTTCGTCCAGCCCCGGCATCAGCCTGATGCAGGAGGGCATATCGTATATGTGTGGCTGTGAACTGCCCGCGGTTATCGTTAATGTTGTCCGCGGCGGTCCCGGGTTAGGTTCGATCGGTCCGGCCCAGTCGGATTATTTTCAGGCGGTGCGCGGAGGAGGTCACGGAGATTATAACATGTGCGTTCTGGCCCCAACCTCAGTTCAGGAAACATTTGATTTAGCCTTTATGGCGTTTGACCTGGCGTTTAAGTATCGCAATCCGGTTATGATCCTGACCGACGGTCTGCTGGGTCAGATGATGGAACCGCTGGAAATCCGCAAGCCGGATTATGTTACCGTGCGGGATATGCCGGATGATGTAGGCGACTGGGCTCTGACGGGCGCGGCGGGCAGGTCGGGCAGACACCATAAATCACTGCTGATTGATGTCGATCAGCTGGAACGGCATAACCGCCGCCTGCAGGAAAAATTCCAGCGCATGCAGGCTGAGTGCCGGTTTGAAACCATATTGACCGAAGACGCCGAGTTCCTATTTGTGGCGTATGGCATCAGCATGCGCGCCTGCCGCGAAGCAGTAAAACGCTTGCGCGAAAAAGGAATTAAAGCGGGACTGCTGCGGCCGATCACCCTCTGGCCTTTTCCGGAACAATGGCTGCGTGAGCATGCCGCCCGGTTTACTAAAATCCTGTGCGTCGAACTGAGTTGCGGCCAGATGGTCATGGATGTCCGCTTAGCGGTTGAAGGGCGCTGCCCGGTTTCGTTTTATGGCCGCTCCGGCGGCGTGGTCATGACAGTTGATGAACTAGTTGCCGCAGCGGAAAAGGAATTCACACGATAACGGATAACCAGAATATTCTTGCATACATGGACTATACACCACCTCAATCACTGAAAGACGTCAGCACGCATTACTGTCCGGGCTGCGGCCATGGCATTGCGCATCGCCTGGTATGCGAAATAATCGATGAACTGGGTATCCGCGACCGCTGCCTGGCGGTTGCGCCGGTGGGCTGCGCGGTGTTAGCGTATAATTACTGGGATATTGATGTCACCGAAGCGGCTCACGGACGTGCTCCGGCGGTTGCTACCGGCATGCGGCGGTGCAATCCCGATGCGGTCGTATTTACGTATCAGGGCGATGGAGACCTGGCGGCCATAGGCGCGGGCGAAGTTGTGAACGCGGCGAATCGGGGCGAGCTGATATCGATATTTTTTATCAACAATGCCGTGTACGGCATGACGGGCGGGCAGATGGCGCCGACAACGACAATTGGAAGAAAAACCACAACGTCTCCCCGGGGCCGTTCGACAAAGAACGAGGGCTGGCCGATGAAAGTGGTGGAGATGCTGTCGCAACTGGACGGTACGGTATACGCCGAGCGCTGCGCGCTGAATACTCCCAAGCATGTGCGCGCGGCTAAAGAAGCAATTAAAAAGTCGTTCCTGATGCAAATGGCCGGAAAAGGGTTTTCGATCGTGGAACTGCTGTCGATGTGCCCGATTCAATGGGGCGTCTCGCCGGTCGAGGCGATTAAGGTTCTGGAAACGGAAATGATCGGCCAGTATCCACTGGGAGTGTATAAAGATTGTGAACTGTCTCAATAATATATTTTTTAAGCAAGAGGTGAGAGGTTAATCATGCGAAGTATCTTTAAAGGTTCTATGGTAGCCCTGGTCACTCCGTTCAAAGATGATCAAACAGTAGACCATGATTGTATCCGGGAGCTAGTGGAATGGCAGATAGCCAGCGGAACGGCCGCTATTGTTCCCTGCGGCACCACGGGCGAGAGCCCGACCCTCAGTCACGAGGAACATGATGCCGTGATTCAAACCGTTGTGCAGGCGGTTAACAAGCGTGTGCCGGTGCTGGCCGGCTGCGGTTCCAATGCTACCACCGAGTCTCTCAGGTTAGTGCGGCACGCCCAGGACGTCGGGGCGGATGGCGCCTTAGTGATTACGCCGTATTACAACAAACCGACCCAGGCCGGCCTGATAGCTCATTATGAAACCATAGCGGCCGGAACGACATTGCCGATATTTATTTATAATGTTCCCGGACGGACGGGGGTAAACATTGCACCGGAAACGGTCGCGTCGTTAGCTAAGATCAGTAATATTGTCGGCATAAAGGAAGCCAGCGGCTCAACCGACCAGGCATCGGCCATTCTGACAAGCTGCACGATAGACCTGGTATCGGGCGATGATTCAATGACTCTGCCGCTGATGGCGATCGGAGGCTGCGGCGTGATTTCGGTCGTGGCCAATATTGTGCCGCGCAAAACCGCGGCGCTGGTTCATGCTGTTCAGAAAGGCGATCTGGCTACAGCCGAGCAGCTGCATTACCAGCTGTTCAACCTGTGCCGGATGATGTTTATTGACACGAACCCGATTCCGGTTAAAGCCGCATTAGCCATGATGGGCAAAATCCGCGAAATTTACCGGCTGCCGATGGTGCCGATGAATATCGAAAACCGCGTGAAACTGGCGGAAGCACTGAAACCGTTTCTGTCATGAAAAAAAATGACGCGGGTCTGGCTGCCCTGCGGCGGGAATACCAGCAGGGCTCTCTCCGTAAAGCGGATGTTAATCCTGATCCGTTCATTCAATTCAACCGCTGGCTGGATGAAGCGATAGCAGCCGGTGTTATTGAACCGAACGCCATGACCCTGGCTACAGCGGCTGCAGACGGCAGTCCTTCGGCACGGATTGTTTTGTTAAAGGAATGTACGCCGTCCGGGTTTGTTTTTTATTCAAATTATCTCAGTTGCAAAGGGCGCCAGCTGAAACGGAATCCCCGCGCCGCACTTGTCTTTTACTGGGCGGACCTTCAGCGCCAGGCGCGTGTTACCGGGGTAGTACACAAACTATCCGGGCCGGATTCGGACGCGTATTTCAGCCGCCGGCCCCGCAACAGTCAGATCAGCGCCTGTATTTCTCCTCAAAGCGAAGTCATCTCTTCCCGCGCATTTCTTGAACAGAAATTTTCCGATGCAGAAACGGCCTGGGAAGGCCGTGAAATTTCCCGGCCGGAACAGTGGGGCGGCTACCGCCTCGTCCCGACTGAAATCGAATTCTGGCAGGGACGCCGCGACCGGCTGCACGACCGGATCAGATTCTCTCGCGGTCCGGACGACAGGTGGACACTAGACCGGTTGGGGCCGTAAAGCATATCAACGACAAGCAATCAAAACAGATAGTTCAAATGCAGGGCCATTACTGGCATTTTTACTGGCCGCTGGCATTAACGGGTGTCAGTCTGCTTCTTGCCCGGCAGTTTCAGAACGGTATTCTGGCCCGCTATCCTGATGCTACTCGCGAACTGGCTATATTCGCTCTGGCATCGAGTGTCTTTTTCCTGTTTGACGCGGCCCAGGTGTTTCTTAGGCAAATGGTAAATGTCCTGGCCCGGTCGCGCGGAGGATACACGGTCGTTCACCGATTTACCATACTTCTCAGCTGCCTGCTTACGGTTCCGTTCGTCTTGATAGGGTTTACCGCTTCCGGCCGTCATCTGCTCGCGCTGGCGTATGATATCAAGGGCGACACCCTGAACGAAGTGGCCCGTTATATTCAGTATCTCGCGCCTCTGATAATCGTCAACGGGTTGCGCCAGTTTTACACCGGTCTGCTCATCCAGGCGAAACGCACCCGCTTGGTAACGATTCTCAATCTGCAGTTCCTGGCCGGGGTAGTTCTGATTCTGCTCCTGGGCTACCGGCAGCACTGGTCCCCGGTCACAACCCTGGCGACGGCCCAGGTAGTCTCTTCATTTCTGCACCTGATCCTTTCCTATGCCACGGTTGCCCGCTGGTATGTCCTACCGAGCGAGCCGCGGCATGAGAGATTAACCTACCGCCACACTCTGTATTATTTCTGGCCGGCTTCGCTGACCAGCATCATGTTCGCCCTCAGCCGCCCGATTCTGTATTCTTTTGTCAACCGCGTGCCCGATGCCGAGCCGCAGATAGCGGCCTTGCGTGTGGCGTTTGATTTTGCCATGATCTTTCATATTCCGCTTAATCAGTTCCGCGACCTGTTTGTTACCTTCGGTTATAGCGACTTGCGGGGCGTGCGCCGGTTTACGTTTAAGGTTATGGCGGTCATTGTTATTATTATGCTGCTTACGGCCTGCACACCGCTGGGAGGACTTTTCCTGGGAAGGATTTTGAATATACAAGGCGAGGTGCTGAGCATGGCCCGCCAGATTATCCTGGTTTTGTGCGCTCTGCCGCTGATTGTCACCGTCAGAAATTATTTTCACGGCATTGCCCTGCTGCAGCATCGCACCGGCAGTATGGCGGCCGGCGGCATTCTGCGCATTTCAACCATATACTTCGGTTCTCTGCTGCTCTATTCTCTGGGGGTACTGAATGGTGTTTCAGCCGCGGCCCTGCTCGTGGCCGGATTTGCCATGGAAACCATCATAGTGATTTTCAGCATGCGCTGGGGCAAGGTCAGTATGAATCCTTCCTCCGACCAGAA
>CAZCLS010000154.1:5423-8374 GCA_964499565.1 uncultured bacterium | reverse complement strand
GTGCCGATCGACAAGCGTGTAGCGCCCAGGGAACGCAGGATACCGATATCCTTGGTTTTTTCCAGCACGACCATCACTAACGTACTGACAATATTCAAGGCGGCAACAAGACTTATAATCAACAGGATAATAAACATCACGCGTTTTTCCATCTGAACCGCGCTGAACAAGTGTTTATTCTGGTCCATCCAGGTTGTGACATAATAAGCCGGCCCGAGGCGGTCCTGGAGCTGGTTTTTAACCTGCAAAGCATTATCAACGTCATCCAGTTTGACTTTAAGGGCGTGGACGGAAGACTTCAACTGGAATAAATGCTGTCCGGCCGGCAAGGTAACAAAGCCGAAATTCGCGTCATACTCATAATTACCGGTGTGAAACAGGCCCGCGACCGTCATGTCGAGCTGAACCGGCACGGGTCCGCCGGGAGAGTTAATCGTCGCCATCGTGGTCAGTTTAACCGTGTCACCCAGCCGAATCCCCATGCTTTTGGCAAACTGGTCACCCATAATAATCTGGTCATCTTCAATATCCAGGGTACCGTTGGTAAGAAACCGCTGCAATTCCGAGACATCTTTTTCCAGGGTTATGTCCGTGCCTAAGACATACAACATCCGCCCGGAACGGAACGACCCGAGCAGAACCGGACCCTGAATATAAGGAGCGGCGGAGACGACGTGAGGCATTGAGGTAGCGGCGGCAGCCGGTATTTCCCAGTCGTTCAAGGCGTGCCGGCCCGTGCCGGTAACGCTGACGTGAGCATACATACCGATCACCTTTTCCTTCAATTCGCGTTCAAAGCCGGTCATGACGGATAAAACGACAATCAGGGCGAATACGCCGAGAGTCACACAGATAATCGATATAATCGTGAAGAAGGAAACAAACCCTTTGTGACTCTTCGACTTAAGCAGATAACGCAGCGCTATAAAAAGTTCGTAGAACATAGTTTGCAAATGATTTCGGTTTTAAGTACAATTAACAGGTTAGTATTATAGTGTAGATACCGTTAAAAAAACAAGTCTTTGTGTTAAGACGTTTAAAGGGGACAAACAAATAGATGGAACTGATCTTACTGAAATCAAAAATACACCGCGTCAGAGCGACGGACCGGGCGATCGACTATGTCGGCTCAATCGGCATTGATGAAACCCTGATGAAGGCGGCTGACATTCTTCCGTATGAAAAGGTTCTCGTAGCGAATGTCCGTAATGGCAATCGTTTTGAAACCTACGCTATTCCTACCCCGGCCAACAGCGGAACGATTACCATACTGGGCGCTGCGGCTCATTTAGTTGAGGAAGACGACGAGTTGATCATATTCACGTTCGGCCATTATACTCCTGAAGAGGCTGCCGGCCACAAGCCGATAGTCATTCATGTCGACAAGCACAACCACCCCAAAGAAATCTAATGACCTGTACCTGCGCGCGCATCTTGAAATAGTCTGACGATTATTGTACAATCTTTTATTAAGTTTTATTAGTGTTTTTGAATAGCTTTGTATTACAATTCAGTCGATCAATTCACTCAGCTGATTGTCTATATACAACTACTACAGGAGGTAAAGCATGACAACCCGCGCGGAATATCTTAGCGCCCTGGAAGCGGAAATGCAGAACCTGCAGGCCGCGGGAACGTACAAACACCTGCGCTATATTCAAAGCCCGATGGATGCCTGGGTTGAAATGGAAGGTTATGGCCGGGTTATGATTCTTTCGTCCAATAATTACCTGGGCCTGTCCAATCATCCCGCCGTTATAGAAGCGGGAAAAAAAGCGCTGGATACGTATGGCGCGGGAACGGCTTCGGTCCGGTTTATCTGCGGCACATTTGATATCCACAGGGAACTGGAGCAGGCCATCGCACGTTTTCTGCGCGTAGACGCCGCGCTGAGCTATGTTTCCTGCTGGAACGCCAACGAAGCCGTAATACCAACCGTCGTCGGCAAAGACGGCGCGGTTATTTCGGATGCTCTGAATCATGCCAGCATCATTGACGGCTGCCGGCTAGTCGCCAAAACCGTGAAAAAAGCAGTGTATGCCCACAGCAACATGGAAGAGCTGGAAGCACGCCTGAAAGAAACGCAAAACGCCCCGGTACGGCTGATTGTTACTGACGGGGTCTTCAGCATGGAAGGCGATGTGGCCCGCCTGCCCCAGATAGTGGCCCTGGCGGAAAAATACGAGGCACTGGTTATGGTTGATGACAGCCATGCCACCGGTGTCATGGGCGCCACCGGCCGCGGAACCGCGGAATATCATACTGTCGAGGGTAAGATCGATATTATTACCAGCACGCTGGGCAAAGCGTTAGGCGGAGCGGCGGGAGGATTTGTATCCGGAAGAAAAGCGATTGTGGATGCCTGTATACAACGCTCGCGGCCGCAGATTTTCTCTAACGCGCTGCCGCCCACCGTTGCGGCGTCGGCCCGGGAAGCGTTACGCGTGCTTGATGCGGAACCTGAACGGGTAACCCGGCTGCATGAAAAAGCGGATTACTTCCGCGCCAAACTCAACGAGCGCGGGTTCGAGCCGTTAGCGGGAGACGGAGCGATCGTGCCGATCATTGTTGGTGAAACATCATTTGCCATCAGCATCAGCAATAAACTGTTACAGAAAGGATTATTTGTCACCGGATTCGGGTTCCCGGTTGTACCGGAAGGAACGGCCCGCATCCGCTGCCAGATTTCGGACGCGTTAACGTATGCGGACCTGGACAAAGCGCTGACGGTATTTACTGAAGTCGGCACCGAAGCCGGTTTGCTTTCATAAGAATCGAAGAACAGGAACATGGTATGAAATCATTGCAGAAACTTGAAGCGGTATCTTTCACGGACGTAACGATAGACGATAGCTTCTGGCAGCCGCGCGTCAATACCAACCGGGATGTCACCATACCGATTGAATATGACCAGTGTAAAAAAACCGGACGTATCGATGCGTTTGACCCCA
>CAZCLS010000154.1:0-5323 GCA_964499565.1 uncultured bacterium | reverse complement strand
GAAACCTGCGCGGCGGTAGCTAATGTGTTTTTCAATCACCGCATGCTGCATCTTTCAGGCGATGCCAAATATGCCGATGCCATGGAACGCGCCTTGTACAACGGCGTTCTGAGCGGAGTATCCCTGGATGGAAAATTATTCTTCTACAGCAATCCCCTGGCCACCTACGATCCCGATCCGCCCAAACAGCGTGACGCGTCCGGGGCGACCTGGGACGGCATCACCCGGCATCGCAAAGGATGGTTCGGCTGTGCCTGCTGTCCGCCGAACATCGCCCGGCTATTAGCCAGCCTGAGCGGATATGTCTATTCTCAAAATCCACGTGAGGCCTGGGTGCATCTGTATGCCAGCGGCTCAGCAACGCTTACCATTGGAGGAAAACCGGTTGCTATAACTCAAAAAACCCGCTATCCCTGGGACGGCAAAATTGACATTACGGTTACGCCGGAACAGGCGCAAACCTTTACGTTGAATCTGCGGATTCCCGGCTGGTGCTCGGATGCCACGCTTGAAGTAGCCGGAGTGGCGGTAGATTTGAAGAAAAGTGTCAAAATCAATAAGGGCTACGCCGCCATCACCCGCACCTGGCAGCCGGGCGATCGTGTTACGCTGAATCTGGCTATGCCGGTCGAACGAGTCTACGGCCATCCTAAAATCCGCCAGGCAGCAGGGCGCGTCGCTCTTCAACGCGGCCCGATAGTCTACTGCCTGGAAAGCGTTGACAATGTCACGAACGAACTGGACCGGATCGCCCTGCCGGACAATGCCAAGCTGAAAGTGGTCTACAAAAAAGACCTTCTGGGTGGTGTTGCTGTTATTCAGGGGTCGGGGGCTATGATTGATGATGACGACAACCAAGACCTGTTCCGTACCGAAAAACCGAAAGGCAGGCGGGTAAAATTTACCGCGGTGCCGTATTGTGTATGGGACAACCGCAAACCGGGCAGTATGCGCGTCTGGCTGCGCACGGTACCGAAATAAACCGGCCATTAACCATCAACCATCAACCATTAACCATTAACCATCAACCATCAACCATCCATCAGAATGAACGGCCTTCTTTCAAACCTGTCTACCATAACCGGCGCGCGCACGCGCCGCGTCTCAAGTTATGACCGTTCCGGCGGAAATGCCGACCGGATTACTATCGCTGCGCGGGAAACAGTAACCATCGCCGATATTCCCGGCTCGGGCGTTATCCGCCATATCTGGATCACTGTTTCTCATCCCGACCCTATGTACCGGCGAGCCATGGTGCTGCGCATGTACTGGGATGGCGCCAAAAAGCCTTCGGTGGAATGTCCTTTAGGTGATTTCTTTGGCCAGGGCTGGGGCGAAAAATATAATTACGTCTCCCTGCCTTTGTGCGCGGCGCCCCAGGATGGGAACGCGCTTAACAGTTATTTTCCAATGCCCTTCGCCGCCGGCGCGCGGATAGAGATTGAAAATGAATCCAGCCAGGAGTGCGATGCCTTTTATTATTACATCGATTACGAAGCGCTGTCTGCCCCGCCCGACAATCAGGGACGCTTCCACGCATTCTGGAATCGCAGTGTTCATCAACCGGCCCAGGAAGTGGAAGGAGAGTGGGGCATGTTCGGCGTCAACTCGCTCAACCTGACGGATGAGTATAATCACCTGATCGTCGATACCACTGGAGCCGGCCAGTATGTCGGGGTGAATTATTATGTCGACAGTCCGACCCCGCTCTGGTATGGCGAAGGCGACGACATGTGGTTCATCGACGGAGAAGCCTGGCCGCCGTCACTGCACGGCACCGGCACGGAGGATTATTTTAATACTGCCTGGGGACCGAAGGAGCATTACCTTCATCCGTATTTCGGCGCCGCGCGCGTAAACGAAGGCGAAACAGCCTGGTTGGGTCGAACGCATGTCTACCGGTTTCATTTGGAAGAACCGATCCATTTTTCCACGGCTCTGCGCGGCAGTATAGAAATCGGGCATGCCGACTGTTTGATGACGGACGTCGTCACCGTAGCCTACTGGTATCAGCTTCCCTGCGCCGCGCTGCCGGCTTTACCACCGCTGGAGCAGCGGCAGAATATGCCTAAAATAAACGCGGCGGACATACACCGCTGGCATGAAGCATTCCGGGTCGTGCATGGCAATGACCCTGTTTGGGGCCATGAGGAGCTGCCCAAACAACTCCAGAAAAAGCTGGGAACCCGCGCGCGCAAAGCGACGCTCTCAACGCCCGCTTCCCGAGCCTCCGCTAAAAAAGAAATCAAGAAACAGGAACAGATGCTCAACCGCCGGAAGACGGCCTCAAAACCAAAACGCCGGGCGTCACGCAAAAAATCATCATGATTCATCAGCCATTAATCCGCACCGTTGGCGGGACCAGCTCGTTCCCTAAAGCCCCCTGGCCATCAGCCATTAACCATCAACCATCAACCATACTCGTATGAACGGTCCTTTATCAAACCTGGCAAACCTTAGTACCGCCCGCACAAAGCGGATTTCCAGCTATGACCGCTCCGGCGGCAACGAAGACAACATCACGATCGGCCCGCGGGAAACCGTAACGATCGCCGAGATTGTCGGCGCGGGAGTAATCCGCCATATCTGGTTTACAGTCTGGCACCTGGACCCGATGTCCCGGCGCAACATGGTACTGCGCATGTATTGGGACGGTTCATCCCGTCCGTCTGTAGACTGTCCGTTAGGAGATTTTTTCGGCCAGGGCTGGGGCGAAGAATATAATTTTGTCTCTCTGCCTCTGTGTGCCGCTCCGCAGAAAGGGAAGGCGCTGAACAGTTATTTTCCCATGCCCTTTGCCAATGGCGCGCGGATAGATATCGTCAATGAATCGGACGAGAATTGCAACGCGTTTTACTATTATGTCGATTATGAAGAATTAGACTCATTACCGGCGTCCGAAGGCCGTTTTCATGCCTGCTGGAACCGCCAGATTCATTATCCGGCCCAGGGCTCCGAAAATGAATGGTCTACCATTTATTCGCCCCAGGAACCCAACTTGGCCGACACGTTCAATCATTGCATTATCGATACCAAAGGCAGCGGCCACCTGGTCGGCGTGAATTATTATGTCGATAATCCTTCTACTGTCTGGTATGGAGAAGGAGATGACATGTGGTTCATAGACGGGGAAAGCTGGCCGCCGTCGCTGCACGGCACCGGCACGGAAGATTATTTCAACACCTCCTGGTGCCCGCGCCAGCTGTACCAGCATCCATATTTCGGGTATGGCAGAATCAACAGCGGCGAAACCGGCTGGCTGGGGCGCACACATGCCTACCGGTTTCATATAGAAGACCCGATCCGGTTTACTACTTCATTGCGCGGCAGCATCGAAGTCGGTCATGCCAACTGTCTGACAGCAGATATCGTGACTGTGGCCTACTGGTACCAGACCCCCTGCGCCGATCTGCCGGCCTTGCCGCCGGCGGAGCAGAGGCAGAATATGCCGGCAATCGAAGCGCCGCACATACACCGCTGGCGCGAAGCATTCCGCTATCTGCAGGGAACGAACGCATGGGGCAATGAACTGCTGCCGAAAAAAACAGTTCAGGAGCGTAAAAAACTCGCGAAAAAAACGCCGCAGTCTTCCCCGCAATCAAAAAAAGCCGCGCAACGTGAGCAGAAAAATCAGAAAACGATGCTGAACCGCAGGAAAAAGAAGTAGGCTTCCCACCGTCCAGCAGCATTTTTTAACAATGGTTTCCGGTTTGCAGCGGGAAACCTCATTACAAGGAGATACCATGCATTGTATATCGACCCCTATCCGTTTTTTCCAATGCGCGGCGCTTATGTTCGCGGTCGTGCTGTTTTCGACACTCCCTGTCCGGGCTGTCATGGGCGCGGCACCCGACCTGCGCCGGCCGGTATGCCAGCTTGATAAAGAAACCGTTACATTGCAGTGGTATACGGCTGAGAAATGTCCGACAAAAATCCAATTGCGGGAAGGAGGGATACCTTGCAATACGCCGCAACCGGCCGGAAAGACATACACACCCTGGCAGTCGGAGACGGCTATGGAAATTTACGGGGATGCCAAGCCCAAAAATTATCACCGGCTTGCCATCGGCTGTCTGAAACCATCCACGCGCTATTATTATCGCGTGTTTGATCCCGCCACGGAGCCGACCGGCGAGGAACGCAACTGGGGAGCTGAAAAACCATGGCGGCGCGAACGCGCCTTCAGTACGCTGGCCGTAAAAGGCGAACGGACCGTTATCCGCGTACCCGTGAAGGTTCTGATCATGCCGAATGTGGTCAATGTCAGTTCGGCCTATGATCGCACTACCGGCGAATGGGCTCCTCCGCCCCCGGTCATGACTGCCGCGGACATAGCCAAAATAAAAAAACAATATGAAACCGCGACCCGGTTTTATTTCATCAATAACGGGTTCCGCGTCTGGCATGATTTCCAGATAGTGGTCGACCCGCGCTGGCAGCGTTGGGGCATTGATTACAGCAACGCTCCGGCGTTCTACCGCTCCCTGCCCCCGAGCCGGAGCTGGGCTGGCGTTGATTATACCGGCCCCGGCGGCGGCGCGTTCACCCCGGTCGATACCGGCTCGATTGATACGCCGGGAGAGTATCCCTTGTTCGAAAAGGAATTATATATCGGCCAGATCGAAAACGCGTTCCTGCGCCGTTATAATCAGAAAGAACAAAAATGGGAGTTTGTCCGCAGCGGCGGCGGTACACTCGGTATCGACGGCTGGCACCAGGGTATCCCGGGGCGTTCTCAATATCTGGGCGATGATGTCGCCTGGCTGGCCTGCCATGAATACCATCACCAGATTGAATCCCAGGGGCATTGGGGCGGCTTGAATCGGGAAGATGACCGGGTGATCTTTGATCACTTCGCCGGCCGCTACCGCATTAAGCGTGAAACCGGCACGTGGGATGAATTTACCTGGGACACAACCGGTAAATTCGGCGAGCACTGGAGCGGTATCGCCCACACCGACCGGTCTTTGTCTGATATGCAATGGCTGCGCTGGTACTTTGGTGAAACGATTGCCGTCCGGGACAAAGATTGCGACAGCGTGCCCGACAACGACCCGCGTCTGCCGTTTGACGAAGCCCGTTTCGGCAGCAGTCCGCGCAAAACCATGACCGATGGAGAAATAGCCGATTTTGATAAAATCCGCCTGTCAATCTGGTCTCCAGGCCCGCTCCAAAGTATGTGGACCCGTCCGGAACGTGTTCAGATCATGCCCAAGCCCTGCACTCAGGACAGCGACGGAGATGGACGAATCGACAGCCTCGATCCCGCTCCCCTGATTCCCTATCCGCCCTTTATCTGGCCGGCCGCCGTTCAGCTCGATGG
>CAZCLS010000153.1:3223-8375 GCA_964499565.1 uncultured bacterium | reverse complement strand
GTTTGCGGGTTGATGGCCGTTTGAATATCAGCATCCCGGTATACAGAAAAATATTTTTGAAGAAGGCCATCGTCGAAGCGAAGATAATAGGTCCGCTGACCCGGCACGTCGCGGAACGTGTGGGTATATTCAGACAGGTTGGGATCATTGATAACGCCGACAGGCGTCAGGGGCCCGAAGACAGAGGTGAATCGTCCGGTTGTTATGCCCGTGATGGTGGCTAGCTGTATGCCGCAATTGCTTTGCTTGCCAAGCTCAAAGCGCAGGGCGCATTCCTGGTCCTGCTGGTGTACCTGTTGCAGAAAACGCTCGTTCAATGCCGCTTTGTATACTATAGCAGACAACATCAGAATACATATCAGTGTCAAGCCGCTCAAACGTAAAAATTGTCGGATCATAGTTACAGTCGGTTATCTTTAAAACAAAATATTTGAGAATGACGCCTCAGTTTCTTGAGCTGCGCGTGCATGCTATTTTGTTTCTATGCAACGTATATAGTATACCAGATTTTTCCTAAAATGCAAATAGCATGATATCGTGATAATACCTAATCATTATTACACATATAGAACAAACAGGACCCGCACGGACAGTGCTGTTGGCATGCCCGTGCAGGTAGTCAGAATGAAATGTTCGCGGGGAGCTGTTATCCCAATATCGCCTGCAAATCCGCCTCCGGTGTCGTTACCGGGGCAATATTGAATTTTTCCACCAGGACGTTCAATACCGCGGGCGTCACAAACGCCGGCAGAGTCGGGCCAAGGCGGATATTCGTTATACCCAGGTGCAGCAGCGTCAGCAGGATACACACTGCTTTCTGCTCATACCAGGATAGAATCATCGACAAGGGCAGATCGTTAACACCACAATTGAAGGCGTTAGCGAGCGCCACTGCGATCTGGATGGCTGAATAAGCGTCATTGCACTGCCCACAATCCAGCAGGCGCGGAATCCCGCCGATCTCCCCGAATTCAAGTTTGTTAAACCGGTATTTACCGCAGGCTAAGGTCAGTATTACACAGTCCTGCGGGACTTGCTGCGCGAATTCGGTGTAGTAGTTGCGGCCGGGTTTTGCTCCGTCACATCCGCCAACCAGGAAGAAATGTTTGATCGCTCCACTCTTCACCGCTTCGACGACGGTTCCGGCGACACCCAGCACCGCATCATGGCCGAAGCCGATCATGATCGTTTTTTCCGGTTCGTCATTGGCGAATCCCGGGGCGGCTAGTGCGGCGTCTATCACCGGCTTGAAAATCCGGTCGCTGATATGCGTAACATCCGGCCAGCCGACCAGACCGCAGGTGAAAATACGGTTTTTATAGCTTTCCTGCGGGTTCTGAATGCAGTTCGTCGTCATAAGTATCGCGCCCGGAAACCGCGCGAATTCCTTGTGCTGGTCCTGCCAGGCTCCACCGTAATTACCAACCAGGTGTTTGTACTTTTTCAGGCCCGGATACGCGTTGCACGGCAGCATCTCACCGTGGGTGTAGACGTTGATGCCGGTGCCTTCGGTTTGCTTCAGCAATTCGTCCAGATCTTTCAAGTCGTGGCCTGATACCAGGATTGCCTTACCGCGCACGGGTGTAATTCGCACCGCCGTAGGTTCCGGTTTCCCGTATGCTTCGGTATTAGCCGAGCTGAGAAGCGCCATCACCCGCAGGTTTACTTCACCTACCTTCATCGCCAGGGCAAACAATTCGTCCACCGTCGGATTGGATTTGGTCAGGGCGTCCAGGGCTTCGTGGAAGAAGGCAAAAACCGAATCGTCGTCCTTACCCAGAATAGAAGCGTGGTCAGCATAAGCCGCCGTTCCTTTTAAGCCGTACATAACCAACTCCTGCAATCCGGTTATGTCATCACCCAACTGCTCTTTGCGTTTTGGAATGCCAACCTTCGCGCTGAGAGCAAGCAGTTCCTCTACCGTGCCCGCTGCGGTTCTCAGAGGGATATCTTCAGGTTGCTTCCCTGCCGCCTTGCAGGCGGACTCGTACAGCGCTTTCGCTTTGGCGGCAGCGTTCGACGCGCACAGGATCATTTCCCGGATGCGCTCGGGATCGAAGTTGACGTTTGTAACGGTGGTAAACAGGGCTTTGATGACACACTGGTCGATTTCGCGGTCCGTTTTACCCAGCTGCCGGGCGCGGTGCGCGGACTGTGCCACGCCTTCAGCAATATATATCAGCAGGTCCTGCAGGCCGGCCACAACAGGGTCCTTGCCGCAAACACCGTGAACGGTACAGCCGGTTCCTTTGGCTGTTTGCTCGCATTGATAACAGAACATATTCATTGTTTTTCTCCTTTTTACTGTGATAATGGCGTGTTATTTCTTTGCCATTGTGAGAATCATGATGCTTTTTTCGTGAGCGCGCAAGGCGTGCGGTACGTCCGGCGGCATTACCAGAACCTGTCCCGCTTTTACCATGTGGGCGTCCCCTCCCAGACGGATTTCCAGTTCACCTTCCACCACCTGTACCAGGGCGTAAAACGGTGTCGTGTGCTCGCTCAATGCCTGACCGGCCGCGAAGCCAAACAGCGTCACCGTCGTTGCCGCGCTTTCAATCAGTGTTCGGCTTGTTATGCCCGACTGCTGAAATGTTATCAGCTCGGTGATTGTAGCCGGTGTAGCGTTTACCGCCTCGTCCAGCATGACTTTTTTCCCCTTGTTCATTTTACTGCTCCTCTTCGCATTGAATCGTTCCCTCAAGTGATATAATCGCTTCCCGGCGCGGGATCTGCTTTTCAGCTTTCTGTAACGCCGCTTCTACAATTGTGCGCGTTCCAGCACAGCAGGGAACTTCCATACGAATTGTGGTTATTGATCGGATTGTATTATGTTTGAAAATTTCCGCGAGTTTGTCGGTATATATTTCCCGGGCATTGTCCAGTTTGGGACAGAATATAATCAGCGTCCTGCCCGCCAGATACCGCTCGTGAAATCCATTGAGTGTAAAAGCCACGCAATCAGCCGCGACAACCAGGTCGGCGTCTGCAAAATACGGTGCTTGCGGATTTACCAGGTGCAGCTGGATCGGCCATTGTCTCAATGCAGAAGGCCGCGTGCCTGTTTCATCTCCCGTTCCAGAATCTGCCGCGGTCGATTCCGGCGTTTGCGGGCGCTCCCGGAACAACGTCTTCATTCCCGGACATCCGCCCGCCGCCGGTGGTTGCTCGTGTTGTGTGACGGCTTGCTCGGGTATCGGAATTTTGTTTTGGCGCAAATACTCCAGGGCCTGATTGTAATACTCTTCCTGGCCATGATCCTTGAGATGCGCCAGGTGCGCCCGGATCACCCCGGGGCCGCCTTTGACAATATTTACCATCACTTTCAGCTCATCATACGCTTCAGCTTCGCGCTCCTCTATTGTTATTGCTCCAACCGGGCATGTGCCTATGCAGGCGCCCAGGCCGTCACAGAACAGGTCGCTTATCAGATGCGCTTTGCCGTCGATGATCTGTATGGCGCCTTCCGGACAATTGGGTATGCACTGACCGCAGCCGTTGCATGTGTCCCGGTCAATTGTTATGATGTTGCGTTTCATCTGTTGTTTCCAGATCGTTGAGTAAGGTTTCAATCGTTATATCCCGGAATTCCCGGGAAACGGTTTCTTCTATTTTCATTATCCGGTGACGCAATACACACGTTGCACGATTATGACACAGTTTTTTCCTGAACAGACATTCGGTGAATTGAATCACTCCCTGAAACAGAGAGATTATCTCGCTGAGGGCTATTTCTCCAGGTGGCTGGATTAACATCACGCCGCCGGCTACGCCTTCTTTTGTCTCAACATAGCCCGCTTTGGTCAATACGCGCAGAATCCTGCGCAGGAATTGCAGCGGCAGGTGTTCCGCTTTGGCAATTGCAGAGGAAGAGACATGCTTTCCGGGCTGTCGGGCCAGGAGGAGCAGGGCGCGGATCGCGTAATCAGATTCTTTAGTCAGTAGTTTCATCGTCATCAAAGTACAAGTCAAAAGATGAGGCCGTCGGCCAAACTGATACTATTTTAGTATTATTTTGACCGAATGTCAAGGGGGAAGGAGAAAAAGGCGAGGGTGAAGGTGTAAGGGACCTAAAGGACCAAAGGGACCAAAAGGACACAAACGGTGCGGGAGAGAGGATTGGTGCCGATTCTGATTGCTATTGTGTTGCACTTGAAAACAAAAGGGAATTCGACTATTATAAAAGCGGATGACTATTTTAAAGAAATGCAGCCGTACAATGCTCTGCATACTGCCGGTGTGCTGTGCCGCATTCCTGCTGGTTGTCACCGGCTGTATGTTTGCTGCCAGGCACTATCGCATGGCGGACCAGCTGTGTCATTTTACCGCACATATTTTCTGGGGTGCACTCGTTCTTGTGCTGCTTACGTTCTTTGTGCGAAAAAATATATTGATTACACTGCTGCTGCTTATACCGGTGATTGCCTTAACAGGGTATGAGACACTCCCGTGGTATATCCCGGTGAAAAACGAAGGGAAAGAAATCGCTTCATTTAGAGTCTGCCTGATTAATGTGCTGCGCCGCAACACCCGCTACCGCGATGTGCAGCAATTCATACGTGATACCGATCCCGATATCTGTGTTATGATGGAAGTAGACAGCGGCTGGACCAACGCGCTGCACGATATAACCGCGCAATATTCACATACAATTGTCAGCAGCGAACTTGGCAATGCGGGAATAATGCTGGTAAGCTGCCTGCCAATTGTAACGAACGAAGAGATTCAACTCAGTCCAAAAGGCAGGCCGAACATTCTATGTACTTTGACCATTGCCGGAACGGCGGTGGATGTGTATGTCGCGCATCCCGTGAGTCCGACAAGCCGGGAAGGGAAATGGGAGGACCGCAATACGCATGTAGCCAATCTGGCGCAAGCAATCGCGGCATCAACCAATCCGGTTATTTGTATCGCGGATTTAAACACGTCAATGTGGTCGCCTTTTTACAAAGATTTCACAAAAGAAACGGCATTGATCAATGCCCGTAAAGGGTTCGGCATTTGCGGAACGTATCATGCCCCAACCGTGCTGGTGGCGGGAATACCGATTGACCATGTTCTTTTCAGCTCTGCTTTCCGATGTACTGAATTCCGGACAGGACCGCATATCGGGTCAGACCATCTTCCGGTGTGGGCTGACATAACAATGAAT
>CAZCLS010000153.1:0-3123 GCA_964499565.1 uncultured bacterium | reverse complement strand
ACAAAGTGTCATGATATTTCTCTTTGAATGCGGCGAACCAGGGATAGAAGGCCGGGATGACGAGCAGCGTCAGAACCGTAGCCGAAGACAGGCCCCAGATAACGACGGTTGCCAGCGGGCGCTGGACTTCAGAACCGATACCGGAAGACAGCAGTAACGGCAGCAGGCCCAGGACGGTGGTGAACGAGGTCATCAGCACCGGTCTCAGGCGATGGAGGCAACCCGCGATAACGGCATCTTTAACATTAACACCTTCATGCACGCGCTCGTTGATACAGCTGACCAGGACAATACCATCCTGCACAGCGATGCCGAACAGAGCAATGAACCCAATCGCGGCAGGAACGGAGAGATACTGGCCGGAAAAGAACAGGCCCAACATGCCGCCGATCAGTGCCAGGGGCAGAGTAATCATGATCAGCATGGCGCTGCGCAGAGAACCGAAGGTAAAGAAGAGCATCATAAATACCAGGACAATCACAATCGGCACAATAATCGCCAGGCGCAGCATAGCGCGGCGCTGATTTTCGAATTGGCCGCCGTATTCGACATAATAACCGGGCGGCAGTGTCACGGCATCACGGATGCGTTGTTTAACGTCTGCAATAACGCCGCCCAGGTCGCGGCCGCGGATATTACCCTGCACCGTCCAACGCCGCTGATTATTTTCGCGATTGATCTGAACCGGCGCGGTAATCAGTTTTACTTCAGCGACTTCTTTAAGCGGAATAAGAGCGCCGCTGCCGGTATGCACGAGCAGGTTTTTGATTATCTCGGGATCGGCCCGGAAGGCTTCCTGGTAGCGGACATGAATGCCGAAGCGGCGGGTATTGAGATAGAGTTGATCGATAATTTCGCCGCCGATGGCCAATTCAACCAATTCGAGGATTTCGCTGACGTTGACACCCAGGCGGGCGCAAGCCTGGCGATCGGCGATAACCTGGACCTGGGGTTGGCCGAAGCTTTGTTCTACTGAAAGGTCGACCAGGCCGGGTACCGATTCGACAGCGTGCATAATTTCGGCGGCTTTAGCCCGAAGAACATCCAAGTTTTCACCGAAAACCTTAATGGCAACCTGCGCTTTAGTGCCTGAGAGCAATTCGTCAAAGGCGTTTTGAATTGGCTGGGTAAAATTAAGGGTAATGCCCGGATACTGAGATAACTCTTGGTTCAGGGCTTCCACCAGTTCAGCTTTTGTGGTGAATCGTTTCCATTGTTTTACGGGCTTCAATTCAATATGAATTTCGGCATAGTTAATCGGGTGAGGATGGCTTCCGGCTTCGGGTCGGCCGATACGGGAGACAACTTCTTTGACTTCCGGATACGGGACAATTTTCCGTTCCAGGATTTGAATAGTCCTGGTCGCCTTTTCAAGTGAAATAGAGGGTGCCATACCGACACTGATAAAGATCGAACCTTCTTCCAGTGTGGGAATAAATTCCGTGCCGAGAAAGGGAACCGTGCAGAAACTGGCAACCAGGAAAAGGATGACGGATACCAGAACGGTCTTGCGATGCTTAACGGCCCAGGACAGCAAAGGGAAATAAACACGTTTGAGCAGGCGGACGACGAAAAATTCCTTGTGCAGGCCGGCTTTCAGAAAGTAGGTACACAACACGGGGGAAATAACAATAGCCGACAGCAGCGATCCAAGCAAAGCAAAAGAGAGGGTGAACGCCATGGGACGGAACATAATACCTTCAGTCCCCTGCAAAGCGAAAATCGGCAGCATAACCACGATTACAATGCCAATCGCGAAAGCGATCGGGCGGCTGACTTCGCGCGCGGCTTCCAGGATAATAGAAACATTATCCTGCCGGGAGCGGCTTTTATCGGTGTTAAGATGGCGGAAGATATTTTCGACCATAACAATCGAACCGTCCGCGAGCATACCGATCGCGATTGCGATGCCGCCCAGGGACATCAGATTAGCGGACATGCCGGTCAGGCGCATACAGATAATAGCGACGAGAGCACAGAGCGGCAGAGACAACGCGACAATAACGGCCGAGCGGAAATTACCCAGGAAGACCACTAATACCAGAATTGACAGAATAGCGCCTTCCAGGAGAGCTTTTTTAACAGTCCAGGTAGCATGTTTTACGAGTTCAGCTTGTTCATAATAAGGAACGATGTGAACACCGGCCGGCAGGGAAGCCTGCACGGCGGGGATTTTCTTATAAAGGTCCCTGATGACTTTGGACGTGTTCTCGCCATACAACTGGAGAACCATGCCGGAGACGACTTCCTCTTCACCATTGCGCGAGACGACGCCGCGGCGGATTTCGCGGCCGTAGTCGACCTCGGCCACATCACTGATCCTGATAGGAACACCGTTAACGGATTTAATTTGAATATTCCTGATATCATCAAGGGTTTGCAGCAGGCCCAGGCCGCGCACGGTATATTCCTCGCTGCCGAGCAGCATAAACTGGCCGCCGGCGTTGCGATTGTTATCGCGAACAGCAGAGACGATATCCGAGAGGCTGACGGCATATTTGTTCAAGCTGTCGGGATTAACCCGGATCTGGTACTGCAGGACATGGCCGCCGATGGAGAGGATATCGGTAACGCCGGGAACAGTCTGCAGTTGATATTTGACGATCCAGTCATTAATTTCACGCAGCCAGGTATTCGGTTCTTTACCTTCGGTATCCGTGCCGGGATCGCAATGGAGATAATAGATAAAAATCTGGCCTAAACCGGTGGAAATCGGACCGAGCTTGGGAGGCTCATGCAAGTCGGGCAGTTCTGCCATCGCCTGGTTAAGGCGTTCGGCCACAATCTGGCGGGCAAAATATATATCCACGTCGTCTTCAAAATACACGTACACTACCGACATGCCGGCAGCGGACGTGGACTTGATATGACTGACGCCGGGCAGGCCGTTCATAGTTGATTCGATCGGAAACGTAATCAAGCGCTCGACTTCTTCCGGAGCCATGCCGTGCGCTTCGGAAAATACGGGTACCATGATAGGAGAAATGTCCGGAAAGGCGTCAACCGGTAATTGGCGGTATTCATAAATCCCAAAGGCAATTATCGCGACAACACCGGTCAAGACTAAGAACCGGTACCGCAGAGAAACATCAACAATTTTTTTATCCATAGGTGTGTGTCCTT
>CAZCLS010000152.1:6643-8413 GCA_964499565.1 uncultured bacterium | reverse complement strand
TACAACCAGAGATAGTAAGCTCGGTCCGACCCCGATTTGTGACTCCGATGTGTGTAGAAGGGGTGGGCTAATAGCTCGTTTTACGGGATGATGTGCCGTTAGCTATTCTCGTCTCTGTTCACGATCCGGTCGGCCTCTTTCAGTACTGTCAGTTCGGGATAATCGAAGCGGGAGGGGGAATGGTGGTTGCTGATAATGTTTTTTACAATTTCAATCTTAGCGGTGGGGAAGCCGATTGACGTGAGCATGGTTTCCGCAACGGGAGGACCATACTTTTCCTGGGTCTGACCGTTGTTATAGCCGTGGATTTCCTCGGACACTTTAATGCCCACATCGTGAAGGAGCGCGGAGGCGATAACGACATCGGGATCACACCCGGGATATTCGGGCATAATGCGCTCAGCATGATACAGGACCCGCAGGGCATGATCGATGCGTTTGTCATCAGCACCGAAATACTCAGTCAGCACTCTTACAAGTTTGGCGCGCAGGTACTTCATTGTACACTTGATCCAGGCATGTTTAACGGGGAATATAATAACATTTTTTGAAAGTAAAGTCGATAATCAAAAGATTGGTGTGCATGATTACTGCGGGCATTGAAAAAAGTCTGACTGGTCTGACATGTCTGACGGGGCTGACTGACTGTGGAACAAAAAATAAGAAGGTAACATAAGAACATGAAACCTGTTATAATTCTAGGATAGGCTCGTTGAACATTGAGTAACTGAACCGGAGAACGAGTATGAAAGCATATCTAATAATAAGTATCTGCAGTGTAAGTGTCGTAGTGATCGCTTTTGGGGCACAGATAGCGGGACGGGTGAGTACCGGCAGCGCGCCGGCACAGCCGCCGGTTATACAATATGACCAGCGTTACAGTTACCGATCAATCGACAATACGACCAGGGCAGTTCTGGACA
The DNA here is from genome assembly GCA_964499565.1 of uncultured bacterium. Taxonomy (GTDB): domain Bacteria; phylum Auribacterota; class UBA3054; order UBA3054; family CAZCLS01; genus CAZCLS01. The sequence goes on along the minus strand of CAZCLS010000152.1, from coordinate 7,490 downwards.
GTGCCACGGGCAAGTTATGGCTGGCGCAGAGGGCGAAGATAGGACTGGACCGCTGGAACGTTTATGATCTTAATGCGATCGCGTCCGAAAAGGCGAAGGATGTGGTAATGAAAGCCGCGCCGCTTTCAGAGCGGGAGGTATTCGGCCGGTACGCGTTCGGGTCGCTTGAAGATCAGGGAAGTTTGATGGTTGTGATTGACACACTGACCGGGCGTTTGTGGTCGTGCCGGCAGGAGAGCGGAAAATGCGATGTATGGAAATTCTATAACCTGGAAGATATTACTGAGTAGGTGAGAGCCTGAGAGAAACGAAGAATTTGGAACCACGAACGACACGAAATACACGAACGTATTTGCGGAAATAAAAGTCAAAAAGCCGGTTTCGGTAAAAGGAATGCATAGTAGGGGAGCAGCTGGGTTGGCAGCCAGGATGGACTGCCCTACTATAGTGCAGAAGTTTGTATTTGAAAAGGGGGGCACAAAGGTCGGCGCGGACGCCAGCCCTCCACATTAAATGCAGGCTTTGGTAAGATGATGAGTTCCATCGAGAAGATGTGAAAAAAAGTCTGACGTGTCTGACAGGTCTGACGTGTCCGACGCGTCCGACAACGTATCAGGCGATCAACATTAATCCTGAAACAACGACAATTGGATGTCTTCTTTCCGGGATTCTTTTTCGGGTGGTTTTTCCGGGCGGGATTTTTGAGGGTGCTGCGGCAGGGGTGGCTTTTCCTGCAAGCGAGCCGGAGTGCTGTCTTTTAAGACCGGCGCGTCGGGCAGGGCATCCATTGCTTTTTCCTGGTGGGTCGTTTCGAGATGTGCGAGAATAATTTTGGCCCGCTCGATAA
>CAZCLS010000152.1:0-6543 GCA_964499565.1 uncultured bacterium | reverse complement strand
TTTTCCTGGTGGGTCGTTTCGAGATGTGCGAGAATAATTTTGGCCCGCTCGATAACGGTGGCCGGCACACCCGCCAGCTGGGCGACGTGAATACCGTAACTGCGGTCGGTACCGCCGCGCACGATTTGATGCATGAACACAACTTCATCCTGATATTCACGAACAGCAACATTATAATTAACGACGCCCGTCAATTGATGTTCCAGTTGAATCAGTTCATGATAATGGGTGGCGAACAGTGTTTTGGCTTTGACGGCAGTGCAGTTATGCAGATATTCGACCACCGACCAGGCGATGGATAGGCCGTCATAGGTTGAAGTACCGCGGCCGATTTCATCCAGGATGATTAAACTGCGTGATGTGGCATTATTAAGAATATTTGCAGTTTCAGTCATTTCGACCATAAAGGTTGATTGACCGCGGCTGAGTTCATCGCTGGCGCCGACGCGGGTAAAGATGCGGTCGACAATACCGATTTCGGCTGAATCGGCCGGAATGAAACTGCCCATCTGGGCCATCAGAACCAGCAGGGCTACCTGGCGGATATAGGTTGATTTACCCGACATGTTCGGTCCGGTCAGGATAACGATCTGGGCGGTACCGGTGTCTAACTGGGTATTATTGGGAACGAACTGGCGGTCGGGCAGGAGCCGTTCGACAACGGGGTGGCGGCCGCCGTTAATAATCAGGGAAGTACTATCAGTAATTTTAGGCCGGCAGTATGTACGCTGCAGGGCCAGCCAGGCCAAATTCCGCAAAACATCCAGAATAGCGATAGAGTGTGAGAGCGCCTGCAGCTGCTGGTTATGGGCGGCAACCTGCATACGCAGTTCCTGGAACAGGTCGTATTCAAGGTCATGTGAGCGTTCCTCGGCATGCAGAATTCTGGATTCCATTTCCTTGAGCTCGGGCGTGACAAAGCGTTCACCGGTCGAAATGGTCTGTTTGCGGATATACTCTTCCGGCACGAGATGCAGATTGGTTTTGGTCACTTCGATATAGTAGCCGAATACCTTATTATATCCGACTTTCAGCGAGCGGATACCGGTCCGTTCCGATTCAGCTAATTGAAGTTTAGCGATCCAGTCCTTACCGCTGTGAGCAAGGTCGCGCAATTCATCGAGTTCGGCATTATAGCCGCCGCGGATTATACCGCCCTCCTGCAGTTTCAGCGGGGGGTTATCGACAATTGCCCGGTCGAGCAGGGCCGACAGGTCGGGTGGTTCCTGCAAATCGGCATAGAGTTGTGTCATGAGAGAAGCTGGCGGACTGGCGGATTCCCTGGAATCATGGGGTGATTCCAGGGGCAGCAAGTCGGCCGCGGCGGCCGTGGCGACATCGGAGACTACTTCGCGTAAGCGGGGAGCGGCATGCAGGCTGGCGCGCAGGCCGGCAAGGTCGCGCGGCGAGCCATAGCCGGTAGACAGGCGGCTGGTCAGGCGTTCGATATCACTGACCTGAGAAAGAATGTCTTTCAAAGCCGGCAGCCGGTCCTGGCAAAGGGACAGAGCTTCGATCGCGTCCTGGCGGCGGACAATTTCATCAATATCGAGCAGGGGAGCATTGATCCACTGCCGCAGCAGGCGGGCACCCATGGCAGTAACGGTTTCATCCAGAACGCCCAGCAGGGTACCGGCGGTACTGCTGTCGCGCAGGGCGCGGGTAAGTTCCAGGTTACGGCGGGTAACATCACCGAGGCGCATAAACTGGTCACGGTTGAAAACGCGCAGGCTATTGACATGATCGAGAGACGCTTCGAGCAGATTTTCCTGAACATAGCGCAGAGCCGCGCCGGCGGCGGGAATCCCGAAGGGCATCGACTCGCAGCCGAAGCCTTCGAGGGAATGGACCTGGAAATGTTTCAGCAGCACATTTCTACCATCATCGAAATAGAGGGTACTCAGGGGGACAACCAGGGCATCATTGAAGGCCGGTTCACTATTCCAGGGAGAGAGATCGGCATCATCAGGAACCAGGATTTCACTGGGTTGAATTCTAACCAGTTCCTGGCGCACCGCTTCGGCATCTGACAGTTCCGCGACTTCAAACAAGCCGGTCGTGATATCGAGGACGGCGAATCCGGCATGAAGGGACCCTTTGACAGAACGGGGATAGAGAGCAACCAGGTAATTATTAGCGGAATCATCGAGTTGTTTTTCATCAAAGGTCGTGGAGGGAGAGATAACCCTGATAACTTCACGTTTGACGATGCCTTTGGCAGTGCGGGGATCTTCAACCTGTTCGCAGATAGCAACGCGTTTACGGTGCTGAAGCAGTTTGCCGATATAGGATTCCGCGGCATGATAGGGCATACCGCACATGGGAACATCTTCACCCTTGCTGGTACCGCGGCGGGTAAGGGTAAGGCCTAACAGGCGCGAAGCTTCGACCGCGTCATCCCAGAACATTTCATAAAAGTCGCCCAAGCGGAACAGCAGGATAGTGCCTGGATACTGTTTTTTGACGGCCATATACTGGCTCATCATAGGGGTAAGACTGTCGGTTTTTTTACTGGCCATAATAGATAGAGTGAGCCGGAATAGAACGGCGTTGTTTATATTTCGGTGACAAAGGCCTCAACCTTTTCTTTGGCTTTGAATTGTTTCAAATATGCCTCAGCCGCTTTGCGCCCGCTGAACTCACCGATAAGGATTTTGTAACGGTTTTTGCCCTGACTGGTTGTCATTTGAACATAGGCGGTATAGCCTTTCTTTTTAAATTTCGCGGCATACTCCTGGGCGTAATCAGCGCGGGTAGTATAAGCGATTTGGACTGCGTACTTTTTGGCGGAGGAGGCAGTGGAAGACGGCGTGGACGTTTTAGCGGAAGAGCGGGAGGTGCCGCCTTTACCGGAAACGAGCAGCCGGGCCTCGAGACTGTCGGGGTATTGGGTCGTAATGATATTCTCATAATACGAGGCTTTACTGGTTTCGTTCAGGCCGCGGTGGGCCTGGGCCAGGCGGTAATACACGCTCGAGCCATAGCGGCTGAGATAACTTCTGGTCATGGAATTTTTGTACAGGCCAATAGCCTTGCTATAGTTTTTCTCACGGAAATAGGTGTCGCCCAGACCGACATACGAATCAGCCAGCCATTCCGTTTTGGCGTACTGGGAAAGAATGGTGGAAAAGGCTTTACGCGCTTCAGTCATATTACCGGCCATAAGATAGGATTTACCGATCATATACCAGCATAAAGCCCGGTTATTTTCATTCAGATCGTAGGTGAGCGCTTTTTTATACGAAGCAACTGCTGAGCTGTACTGGCCTTTGAGGAAACATTTTTCGCCATCATCCATAGGCCCGTCGGCGAAAGCCGCGAGAGAAAACAGCAGCAGAAAGCTGTACAGCAGGAAGCGCATATTACAGAACGCCGAGTTCGCTGAGCGAGCGGTAACCGTGTTCAGCGACAATTATATGGTCCAGCAGTTTGAATCCCAGCAGTGATGCGGCTTTGACCAGTTGGGCCGTTATCGCAATGTCCTCATCACTCGGTTCGGGATCACCCGAGGGATGGTTGTGGACAATAATAATGCCTACCGCGGAATATTCCATAGCGGGCCGGAACACTTCCGCGGGATGGACTAAATTAGCAGTGATCGTACCGATCGAAATAACTTCTTCATGAATAATTTTGTTACGGGCATTGAGATACAAGCCGCGCAACTGCTCTTTGCGCATTGAACGCATATCACTGACAAATTCATAGACATCGCGGGGTGAGCGGAACGAAGCCACGCGCGATCCTTTGGGTCCGGAGCCGAACAAGCGCCGGCCTAATTCGAAGCAGGCAACCATCTGGCAGGCTTTCACTAACGGCAGGCCGGTCGCCTCACGGATGTCTGTTACCGTGCGAATGTCGGTAAGACCCTGCGAACCATATTCCTTCAGCAACCGGTCGGCCAATTCCAGCACGCCCTCGCCTTTGTAGCCGGTACCGAACACAATAGCGATCAACTCCGGCAGCGACAACGAGTCGGGTCCGAGCTGTACCAGTTTTTCTCTGGGCATCTGTTCGGATGTGGGAGCCTCAGCAACCGGATTCTTTTTCTGTTGAGTGGCCATGCACGGGTGATGGTTGATGGTTGATGGTTGATGGATGATGGTTGATGGTTGATGGCCGGCCGGGTGTCAGACCGGTTGGTCCGGCATCCGCCGGATTAATGCTTTGGGCACATTCTCCGTAGATCGTTAACGGGGTTGCGCGCAGCAGCTTTACCGGAACAAACGTGCCGGTGAGTTTCCTGTCACCGGGAAAAACAACATTGAAATAGTCTGATGTACGACCTTGCAGCATAGCCGGATTGCGTTTACTGACGCCTTCCACTAAAACGGTACACGTATGCCCGACCTGATCTTTGTACAGCTCATGGGTAATCCGGTTCTGGAGAGCCAGGAGTTCCTGGTGCCATGCTTTTTTGACGTCAACGGGCACATCATCATTCATTTCTGCCGCAGTCGTGTTGGACCGGGGACTGTATTTGAAAATAAATGAACTGGCAAACCTGACCTCTTCCATGGCTCCGCGGGTAGCGGCGAAATCCTGATCAGTTTCGGATGGAAAGCCCACAATAAAATCGCTGCTGAAGGCCATATCCGGCACAACGGCCCGCAAGGCGTTGATTTTTTCCAGGTACTCCGCGCGGGTGTATTTGCGGTTCATCAGCTTCAGTATCCGGTCGGAACCGGACTGCAGGGGAAAATGGATTTGATGGCAGACTTTAGTGCATTCCGCGATAGCCCGAATAAGGTCGGCGGAGATATCGTGAGGATTTGAGGTAACGAACCGGATCCAGCGGATACCATCTATATCCTGAACCATGCGCAGCAGGTCGGCAAATGTGGTTTGGCTGTCGGGCAGGTCAATGCCGTATGAATTGACATTCTGGCCTAACAGAGTAATTTCGGAACAACCTTGCGCGGCCAGTTCGCGGATTTCGCTGCTGATATCGAGCGGCAGGCGGCTGACTTCGGGACCGCGGGCATGAGGGACGACACAATAGGAACAGAAGTTACTGCAGCCGCGGATAATTTCGACGAAAGCCTGCCAGGGATGCGGGCGCAGCGCTATACGTTCGTCCAGCGCTTCGGCCTGATTGGCACCGACGGCAACGAGGGGCGGAAGGACAGCCTGATCGGCAAAAACTTCCCGGCTGGCATTGAAGGCTTCGCGCAGACGAACCAGGTGGTCCTTGTTATGCTTAGTAAGGGCGGCATCTTGCAAACGGCGGATAAAGGCGGCATGCAGCAGCTCTGGAATACAGTGACGCATGCGGGTTCCGCAGACAAAATCGACATGCGGATTTTTTGTAAGCAGGCGTTCTCCGGAAAGTTCAGCCATGCAGCCGCAGACACCTAACACTAATTCCGGCCTGCGTTTGCGCGTGTGGCGCAGGGTTCCCAGTTTGCCTAACACTTTGCGTTCGGACAAGTCGCGCACACTGCAGGTGTTGAACAAAACAGCATCAGCCGCGGATTCGTCAGCGGTCATGACATAGCCCAGGGCGGACAGCATGCCTTCAATGATCTGCGAATCCAACACATTCATCTGGCAGCCGTAGGTGCGCAGGTGGATATACACGGGTTGGTGTAGATGGTGGTGTTCAGGAGTATACGATTTTTGATTCAAGCGTTTATCATTTAATTCAGCAGTTACGTACCGGCAGTCATATTAACCTTACATGATACACAATTAGTGATAGTTTTTCAATTATGGATGTAAAGGCAACCACGAAATACACGAAATACAAGAAAATGGAGTTGGGTTTAAGGCCAGGGGGTATTTTGGAATGAGCTGGTCCCGCCACCGGCACGGATTTAAAGGAGATTAGGGGTACATGTATGTTTGAGATAGCCTGAAAGCTAAATGGATCCCCTGATAGCATGCTATGGACTGACTGCCCGGGGAGATGGGTGAGTGCCAGGTGAGTTTATATAAACTGATTCACCGGCGAGGCGAGCTCACCGGGGTCTTTCGTGTAAGATGGTAAATGGATGATGTGTGATGGATGAGGGGGTTGTCAGGGTTCAGGGTTCAGGAATGTGGCCGGTTATGTGAGTTTGTTTAACAAAAGACCCCTCCGGGTTCATCCCGGGGGTGAATGAGTTTCAATGAAGCCGCTGGTATTGCTATTTCTCACATGGGGTAGTCAATGATTGGCATGCTTGAAGGGGAACCGGCTGGAGCCGGACATGTCGTGAACGAGTTACAAGCTGACACGCCTGGTGAATCCCCTTGAAGCATGTTATGGACTGACTGCCCGGGAGATGGGTGAGTGCCAGGTGAGTTTATATAAACTGATTCACCGGTGAGATGAACTCACCGGGGTCTTTCGTGTAAGATGGTAAGTGGGTGATGGAAGATGGATGATGGTGAATGGAAGATGGATGATGGTGAATGGAAGATGGATGAAGGCGTTGTGTGGTTTCTTTCCATTTTCAGTTGAAATTACTATACTATATTGAATTATTGACATAAAAATCGCATCTAATCAGTGATGTATTTAAAGGTGCAAGGAGCATACTGATGAAGTATCTGAATGTG
>CAZCLS010000151.1:0-8519 GCA_964499565.1 uncultured bacterium | reverse complement strand
GGTGTTTTTGAAAATTGTACCGTCTGCGATAATTCCGCCGCCGTCCGGGGCGGCGGTACGTACTGCGATTCAGGCGGTACGAATATCAACATGATCCTGTATTATAATACTGCCCCGGAAGGCCCCAACTATTATAACGATGATGCCCAGGCATATTATATGTTTACCTGTACTACTCCTCTTATTACCGGCATTCCCGGTGGGTCCGGTATTATTACCAGTACTCCCGATTTCGTGCATCATATCCTGAATAATTATCGCCTGTCATCTTCTTCCGCCTGTATTGATGCCGGCACAAACATGCCCTGGATGATCGGAGCGCATGACCTGGATAATGAACCCCGTATTCATGACGGTATCGTTGATATGGGCGCCTATGAGTACGTTCCGGAACCCGGTCTGCTCCTGTTTGCCGTTCTTATCTCCGCCTTCCTGGCCTGCCGGCGAAGTACTCTAAATCCGCGATAGGATGAAACTGGACACTAATTTTGTGAAGGTTTAAAAACCTTTTTTTGTACCATAAACAAAGTGACAATTCGGTGCCAGGCACTGATTTGTCACTTTGTTTTTTATATGTTATTGTTTTAGGCTCTTCTAGATATTAGTTAGTTGTTTAAAAGATATATTCTATTCATGTTGTTGGAATGCAAGGATATAAAGAAAAACATTTGTTGTTTGTATATTGTTCTAAATACCTTTCTTTTACCGACCGGAGTTATCCACGGCATGAGACACGACGAGAATGGGCAACAGCCCAATGCTCGTCGGAGTCGTGGCTCATGTTGTGGGTAACTCATTCTTTCTGCATTCAACAACATACTTTAAGACCAACTAACTTTTTGCTAGAAGAGCCTTGTTTTATAACTACTTATAAAGTGAACTTTCAGCACCTGGCACCGAAAGTCAGCATCTACGTCTATTGCGAATTTTGGTTCGATCTTTATTCTTGACAAAAATCCCAATTAAATAGTATAATCTCTACTAACTTAGTGAACTATTGCGAAATGACGGTCTCTCTTAAATGTCAATATGCTCTCCGCGCGGTCTTTGAACTCGCTCTGCGTGACTCGAATTCTCCGGCCAGAATCGCCGATATAGCCGCCGCCCAGGGTATTCCGCTCCATTTTCTTGAGAATATCCTGAACAAATTGAAACGAACCGGCATTGTTCGTTCTTTCCGCGGCAAGCATGGCGGTTATGCCCTTGCGCGTTCCCCCGGCAGTGTGTCTGTCGGTGAAATAGTCCGTTCCATAGAAGGCCCCATGCTTACTGCCGGGTGCGTTAACGGTACCTCCGACACCTGTCCCGCCCAGGGTCAGTGTGTTTTTCTTCCCATGTGGGTAGAGTTGGAACAGGCGATTTCAGATGTATATGATTCTACGACGTTCGGCGATCTTGTCAGCCGGCACCAGCAACAGGCTGCTGTTCTTGATTATGTTATTTAACCGTAATGCCGGTTATCCGGCGGGAGCCCCTGCATATGTTTTCTGTTTTTAATCCCGACAATCTCGAGGGTTTGACCAGTGAAGAAAAAGATAAAACGAACGGGTTTGATTTCGATTGGAATGCTCTGGCGGAACAGGGCGAGAGTGCCCTCAAAAAACAGCACGGTCTGCTGTTTAAATGGTCCGGCGTCTATGGCCAGCTGCAAAAAGGTTTTTACATGATGCGGGTCCGCGTTCCCGGCGGTTCTCTCTCGAGCGACCAATGCCTGACCCTGGCCCGCCTCGCGCGCCGTTATGCTCAATCACAGGTCTGCATTACTACCCGTCAAACTCTGCAGTTTCACTGGATCAAGCTTCAGGATATAGCAGCGGTCTTCAGCGAATTGGCCGCGCATGATATGACTACCAGAAACGCCTGCGGCGATGTACCGCGCAATTTGTGCTGCTGCCAGTGGTCCGGTGTCTGTCCGGTCGAAAAAGCCGATGCCCGCACGGCCTGCCTGGAAACCGAAAACGCTATTATCGGCCGTGATGACCTGCGCAATCTGCCGCGCAAGTTTAAAATCAATTTCTCCGGCTGTGAAGCAGCCTGCGCCCAACCCTATACGAACGATGCCGGCTGGGTTGGCACTGAATATAATGGCCAGACCGGATTTATGCTTTTCGGGTGCGGAGGACTTGGTTCACGACCGTTCCTGGGCAGAAAGATTTTCGATTTTGTGCCCGCTGACCTGGTTATTCCCGTTACACTCGCGATGGCCGTGCTGTTCCGCGATTGGGGTAACCGCAAAAATCGCTCGCTGGCTCGCAGCAAATATGTCATGCGTGAATTCGGTCTCGAAAAATACCAGGTTATGCTGCTGGATTACCTGGCTCGCGACGGCGTCAGCCCCGATGATATCTGCCGGATTGTTCTCGCGCATGATCTGCCGCTCGAGCCGGTTCCCGTCCTTATCGACCGTACGCAGCCGGTTATTCCCCAAGCCCAACCCGGTAAAGTCCTGCTCCAGATTCAAACCCGTCGCGGTGAACTGAATGCCGATCAGCTTGAATGCCTGGCTTCCCTGGCTGCTGAGTTTGGTGATGCGCATCTCTATTTCACCCATCGCCAGAATGTCGAAATTCATTCCGTTTCCGCCGACATGGCTAATACGGTCGTCGAACGTGTGCACGAAACAGGTCTTGCGACCCAGGGTTTTATGCATCTGCTCGACACGGTGTCCTGCGTCGGCACTACCTTCTGTAATCTGGCTGTCTCCGATACACCCACTCTTTATTGTGAAATCCTGGATTCTCTTGGCTCAAATCCGACGTATCGCGATTCTATTCATCATGTTCTTATCAACATGAACGGCTGTCCCAATTCCTGCGGCCAGCATAAAACCGCTGACATTGGTCTGCGCGGTATGCGCCTGCCTTCACCGGCCGGGTCGGTCGAAGCATTTGAACTTTCCCTGGGCGGCGATATCTATCATGGCGTTCCCCGCTTTAATGAACCTGTCGCCATTATGCCGGCCAGTGACTGCGTTATAATGATTACACTCATTCTCGATACCTATTGCGCGTCACGCTCTTCCGCGGACCAGACGTTCCATGAATTTTATGAAGAGAAGGGCCGCGAATTTTTTGTGACCCTGCTGACCACTCACGGCTGCCGTCCGCCGAAAGGCCTGCTTTCGGATGCCGCTGCAGCAGCGCTTAAAGATATTCCAGCGCTTCATCAGCTCAATGATTTCGAAAAGCTGCTGTAATTCATGCGGCACTATTTGTTGTTTGGATTCTGTTAATGTTACACCGGTTCGATTATGACGGAAACAACATCAGGTACTCTTCCGGACAGTATTATCCCGGAGCTGCGCTCAGCCTTCAACCTTCTGCGCCAGGGCAAAGCGGATGAGGCAATTGCCATCTGCTCTTCTTCGCTCTGTATGGCCTGTGTGCAGTCGCACAGCGCACCCGGTTATATTCTCGGCAAAGCCTACTTCATGCGCGGAGACAGTAAAGGCGATCTGTTTGCCGCAACCTGGTTCCTCGAACAATCCCTTCGGCTGGGGGAAGATTGTGATGAAGTCTACGCTATGCTGGCTGTCCTTTATTTCCGCCGCAGAAATTATCAAAAGTGTGCCGATGCCTGCACACACTTCATATCCGAAAATGTCACTGTCAGTTCCGCCTGGCTCCTGTATGGCGTCACGGCACTGCTGGCTTCCGCTCTTGATGATTCCCTGGCCGCTTTTCAAAAGGCGGCCGTGCTGAATTCCGATTCCTGGCTTCCGTATGCCGGACTGGCCTGCGTCTATCATGCCCTGAAACGCCCCGGCGATCTTCAGCGCGTTCTCACCTGCCTTGCTGAACGGCATGACGGTACGGTGCCTCCCGCGCTTGTGGTTGCCCTCGAAAAAGATTCCCTTTCTCAATCCGAATTGTACGAGCTGCTGCTGCATTCCGGCGCCCTTGAATTTTATCCCGGGCCTGATCTGCCGCCCGAGCCTGCCGCGATTGCTATGCCCCGGGCCCTTTCGGCTGAATTCGGCACGGTTCATACTCCAAAGGATTTTAACTGGATTGTTCAAAACATTCCCTGCCAGGCCTCCTGTCCCGCTCTTACGGACGTGCCCGGTTATATCAATGCCATTGCCCGTGACGAATACCAGAGCGCTTATTACACCAACATGCTCTGCAACGTCTTCCCCGCTGTCCTCGGCCGGGTCTGCAGCCGGCCCTGTGAAGCCGCCTGCCGTCACGGCTTTACCGGAAACGGCGACCCGGTTGCGATCTGTTATCTCAAACGCGCAGCCGATGACGCCGGGCGCATGCCTGCCGGCTTCATTCCCCAAAAACTGTTTCCTCCTTCCGGAAAATCTATAGCCATTGCCGGCAGCGGTCCCGCCGGTCTCGCCGCGGCACGCGACTTAGCGCTCTACGGTCATACCGTCACCGTCTTTGAAGCCTATCACGAACCGGGCGGCATGCTCAACCAGGGTATTCCTAAATTTCGTCTGCCACGCGAGTGCATCACCAGCGAAATCGACCAGATCCGCGCCTTAGGCGTTACTATCCGCTGTAATACAACTATAGGCCGCGACTGCTCGCTCCAATCTCTGCGCGACCAGTTCGATGCCGTAATCCTCGCCTTCGGCACCTTGCACCCCAATATTCCCGAACTGCCCGGCTGTTCCCTCGATGGTATTGCGCATGGCCTCCGGTTCATGGAAGAAGTTAACCGGACTGACCATGGCTCTGTTGGCAACAATGTTCTCGTCATTGGCGGCGGATTCACTGCCATGGACTGCAGCCGCAGTGCTTTCCGTCTCGGTGCGGAGCAGGTCTCCATTTATTACCGCCGCTCTGAAAACGAAATGCCCGTTCCCCACGAGGAAATTGTTGAAGCGCGGCATGAAGGCATTGCACTTGTCGAGTTGATGAGCCCGGTAGAGTATATCGGCGACAACGGCCGTGTTACGGCTGTGAAGTTCATTAAAAATTCGCTGGGTGAACCTGATGCCTCCGGCCGCCGCCGACCGGTTCCCATTCCCGGAACCGAAACGGTTGTTCCCGCTGATACGGTTCTGCTTGCCACCGGCCAGTACCCCGACTATTCCGCTTTATCGGCCTACACCGGCGATCAACTGTTTTCTGACGGCTGGCTGCGCGTTGATCCCGAAACGCACATGACTCCTCTGCCCGGCCTGTTCGCCGCCGGCGACTTTGTTTCCGGCGCTTCTACCATTATCGACGCGGTCGGTTCCGCGCGGCGAACCGCGCTTAAGGTTGACACCTGGCTTATGGACCGCCAGCGCCGTAAAAGTGTTGTCAAAATCGAACCATCCGATGCCACCGGCCGCATCCGGGAATATGACGACATTCCCCTGCAGGCAATGCCGATGCTTGCCGTCCACCGGCGCGAAAATCTTAGGGCGGAAGTCGAAAGCGGGTTCCACGCCGCCGAGAGCTCGGAAGAAGCCCGGCGCTGTTATCTCTGCCATTTCAAATTCGAGATCGATATGCGCCTTTGCATTTACTGTGACTGGTGCATCAGGGCCAAACCGGCCCACCTGGCCTGTATAAAAAAAGTAGCCGCTTTCCAGACCGATGAACACGGCATTATCCGCGGCGTAACCGAAGCAGTTCATTCCGGCGATACCCGCGCCATCTGGATCGACAGCCATGAATGCATCCGCTGCGGTCAGTGTCTGCGGGCCTGTCCGGTCGATGCTATTACCCTGAAAAAAGTCTGCCTTTCCGATGATCTCTGTGACGCCGGTGAAGGCCCTGCACCGTTTCTTCAATTGCAACAGTAACTGTCCCTGACCGGGAAGGAGTCTGTATGGATATAAACCTTGAAACAGTAAATCGGGAATTGGATAACGCACCTGCCCTGACCGTGCTCGAGTGGTGCTACAATACATTCCCCAAAGATAAAATCACCTTGTCCACCAGCTTCGGCGCTGAAGGCATGGTTGTCCTGCACATGCTGGTATCCCTGGTAAAAACACCACGCGTTTTTACGATCGATACCGGCCGCCTTTTCCAGGAAACCTATGATGTCTGGCAGCAGGTTGTTGATACATACAACATCCGGATCGATACTTTTTTCCCTGATAAAGACGCCGTACATGAAATGGTTTCGGCCCAGGGTCCGAACTTGTTTTACCGCAGTGTTGAAAACAGAAAACGGTGCTGCTATATCCGTAAAGTCGTTCCCCTGAAAGCCGCCCTGGCGGATGCCGATGTCTGGATTACCGGCCTGCGCCGCGAACAATCCGAAGCCCGCCAGGATGTTCCCCGCGTTTCCTATAACCATGAACATAACGTCTATAAAATCTGTCCCCTGGTGGATTGGACTGAATTCGATGTCTGGGAATATATCCGCAATAATAATGTGCCCTATGACACTCTGCATGATAAAGGCTACCGCACCATTGGCTGCTGTCCCTGCACCCGTCCCGTCCGGCCCGCCGAGGACATCCGTTCGGGCCGCTGGTGGTGGGAGCAGAAGGAATCGCGCGAATGCGGTATTCATATCGAAGAGGGTAAACTAACACGTAAAAAACCACCCAGTTTTACAATTTAATCCGCTGCCGAATATGCTATACTATTTGTACTGTTTATTTACGTACCTGAGGATACTACCATGGCCAGAATTTTTGATGACAACAGCTTGAGCATCGGCAACACCCCCCTCGTTCGCCTGAATCATATCACTGCCGGCGCCCGTGCCACCGTCCTGGCCAAAATCGAGGGCCGGAATCCCGCCTACTCCGTTAAATGCCGCATCGGCGCTTCCATGATCTGGGATGCCGAAAAAAAAGGGTTGATCGATCATGACACCATGATTATCGAACCCACCAGCGGTAATACCGGTATCGCCTTAGCCTATGTCTGCGCCGCCCGCGGATATCGGCTTACTCTCACGATGCCCGAAACGATGAGTATTGAGCGCCGCAAAATCCTGGCCGCGTTCGGCGCCCGTATCGTCCTGACTCCCGGTTCCGACGGCATGGCCGGCGCTATCTCTCAGGCTGAACAGCTTGCTGCAGCAGACCCCGGCAAAAGCTTTATTCCCCAGCAATTCAAAAATCCTGCCAACCCTCTGATTCATGAACAAACCACCGGCCCGGAAATTTGGAACGATACCGATGGAAACATTGACGTCCTCGTTGCCGGGGTCGGTACGGGCGGTACTATTACGGGCATTTCCCGTTATCTGAAAAACACTCAGAAAAAAAAGATGATCTCGGTCGCCGTGGAACCTTCGGCCAGCCCTGTTATCAGCCGCTTCCTGGACGGTGAACCGCTCGATCCGCAGCCTCATGCTATCCAGGGTATCGGCGCCGGTTTTATTCCCGACGTTCTCGACCTTTCTCTGATCGACCGGGTTGAAACAGTCGATGATCGCAAAGCATTCGATTTTTCCCGCCGGCTGACTCACGAAGAAGGCATGTTAAGCGGTATCTCCTGCGGCGCGGCCGCCGCCGTTGCCGCCCGACTGGCACACCTGGATGAGTTCGAAGGCAAAACGATCGTCGTCATCCTGCCCGATGCCGGCGAACGCTATCTCTCTACCCCCCTCTTCGATCCCGACGAATACCCCCATTTTCTGCGCTGATTATTTCCGGTTTGATTATTCTGCGCTGATTAGCGGTTCACGTCTGCGCAAGGGACCAAAGGGACCCAAGGGACCTAAACGGTTGTATGACCGCGGTTAGTTCCTGGAATGTTTGACCGGTCATCTGAACCTTGAATATTTATTCTGTGATTTCCGTGTATTCTGTGGTTCCATTTTTTTATCTTTGCGACTTTGCGCCTTTGCGTTAAAATCCGTTCGTGTTTTTCGTGGTTCTACTTCGTCCCGAACAACCGGTCCCCGGCGTCACCAAGTCCCGGCACAATATATCCCTGCTCATTCAGCCGCTCATCCAGTGCCGCGGTGAATATCTGCAGTTCTGGATGCGCGCTATGCAGTGTTTCAACCCCCTTCGGCGCGGAAACGATGCAGAGAAATTTAATGCTGTCAGCCCCGGTCTCCTTGACAATCTCGATCGCTTTCGCAGCCGAACCGCCTGTTGCCAGCATCGGGTCAACCACAATCACTTCCGTTTCAGCAATATTGTCCGGAAACTTGGCATAATATTCCACCGGCTCCAGGGTCTCCTCATTACGGTACAGCCCGATATGCCCCACACGTGCGGCCGGGGTCAGTTCCAGCATTCCCTCCATCATGCCCAGCCCGGCCCGTAAAATCAATACGACCGTAATTTCCCGCGCCAGCATTTTTGAATTCGCAATCGCCAATGGTGTCTGCACAGCAACATCTTTCAAGGGGTAATCTTTCATTACTTCATACAGCATGAACATTGTCAGTTCCTTCGTCAGGCGCCTGAACGTGAGATGATCAGTTTCTGAATTACGCAATAACGCCAGTTTGTGCTGAACTAATGGATGATTGATTACCGTTACATTGTTTGAATTCATGCCGGCTGCCTGTGGGTTTGTGTGGTTATTCATTTTCCATTTTTTTACTGCAGGTTTACATTATAACAATTATTACCCTGAATTTCATAAAACAATTGT
>CAZCLS010000150.1:0-8532 GCA_964499565.1 uncultured bacterium | reverse complement strand
GTTTTTCATCTGCCTTGATGGTACGGCACAGTTCATAGCCGTCCATCTCCGGCATAATGATGTCGCTGATGACCAGATCCGATATTTGATTGTTCAGGATCACAAGCGCATCTCTGCCGTTCATGGCGTGAATGACTTGATGTCCTTGTTCCTCCAGGATATATTTCAATACTTTTGCTTGCGTCGGACTGTCCTCGACGATAAGTATTTTTACTTTTTTCCCCATATCGCAATCCTCATTCCTCGATCTCTCTTACAATCTTCTAATTCCCTGCTTCACGGGAATGCACATTGGCCAGGGTCTTGACCTTGGTTAAGAATTCCTGCTTCCAGGCGTCGTCAACAATCGCGCTCTTGCTGATCACATCAAGCGCCCCCGCTTGTATTGCCGTGAAAATCAGGTTGTATGCCAGTTCGTTTTCGGAAGCAGAGATGATAAGAATGGGTGTGGGACGGGCAGCCATGATGCGTCTTGTCGCTTCCAGACCATCCATGTCCGGCATGACGACATCCATCGTAATCAAATCGGGGCGCAACGCGGCAGCCATCTCAACGGCCTGCTGGCCGTTTGTTGCCAGTCCCACCACATTGATCTCCTCATCGCTATCCATTACAAGAGTCAGTTTCTTTGCCCATGTGGGAGAATCCTCCACTATCAGTACCCTGATCATATAACCTCCTACACCAAAACAAGCTCTTTCAGCCGGTCGCTGATCATTTCGAGAGGCAGTACCTCATTAACGGCGCCCCTGGCGATTGCTTCTTTGGGCATGCCAAAAATAATACAGGATGCCTCGTCCTGGGCGATGGTATAACCGCCGGCGTCGTAGAGCGTCTTTAGTCCCCGGGCGCCGTCTGAACCCATGCCCGTGAGGATCACGCCTGCCGTTTTTGAGGCATTCCCTGCGGCTGCCGATTCGAAAAGAACTGTCGCCGAAGGACAATGCCCGTCCACGAGGGGCATACTTTTCAACCAGACACTGCCGTCAGCCGTTACGGCCAGGTGCTTCTCGTCCGGCGCCAGATAGACCGTCCCCGGCTTCAGCTTTTCATATGGCTGGGCCACCTTTACCAGCAAGGGCGTCGTTTCATTCAACCAGGTAGCAAGGCCGTTTATAAAACCCCGTGACATATGCTGCACCACCAGAATCGGCGCCGAAAAACAGGCCGGCAGCCGGCTCAGAATAACCTGAAGGGCCGGCGGGCCTCCCGTGGAAACGCCCACGGTAACCAATTGGACAGATTGCAGGCGCGAACCGCGAGGCATGACTGCCTTTCCAGGCATTTTCGGTTGATCCATCCGGGACCATCGGGTTCTCCGGACCACCTTGACATCAGCCATCGCCTTTATCTGGGAAATAAGCCCGTCCGCTTCAGGGTCTATCCCCGGCATTCCTTTCGGTTTGCCCAAGACCATCAAAGTGCCGATTTCGATGGCTTTGTTGGTAATTCCCAGCTGGATGTCGGATTCGGTAGAGGTCAAAACGACAATCGGTCGGGGCATCTCCGCCATGATGTGGCGGATCGCCTCGTAACCATCCATCCCGGGCATATGGATGTCCATGGTGATAATATCGGGGTTGAGCTTCCGGCAACGCGCGATGGCCTCCTCGCCGTTTGCCGCTTCTCCCACCACCTGTATCCCAGGATCGCTCTCGAGTATTCTCCTGATGAGAATGCGCAGTGTCGGCGAGTCGTCAACAATAAGAACACGGATCATTTATCCCAGCCTCCCTCACCCAATCAGTCTCTCAATCGTCGCCAGGAGGTCCCTCTGGTCAAAGGTGCCCTTGATAATGTAGGCATCCGCCCCGGCTTCCATACCCCGGATCTTGTCCTGGGGTGTTTCGAGGGATGTCACCAGCACCACGGGCCGGTCCTTGAGCTTCTCATGGCCCTTGATTTTTTTGGTTAGTTCGAAGCCGTCCATGCGCGGCATGTTGATATCGGCCACGATTCCATCAACGGTCTCGCTCTGAAGAATGGCCCAGGCTTCCTCGCCGTCGGCGGCCACCATGACCTGATAGCCGGCATTTTCCAGAATATTTTTTTCCAGGGTGCGGGTGGTTATGGAATCGTCAACCACGAGCACGCGGCGGCGGGCGACCTCCTTGACCTGAACCTGTATGGATGCTGTCATCCCCGCACCTTTTTGGACAGATTTTACGAGGTCAGCCACGTTCAGGATCATGACGACCCGGCCGTCCCCCAATATTGCTGCCCCCGTCACATTGCGCACGCGGCTGAACTGGCGACCCATGCCCTTGATGACCACTTCCTGGGTCCCATAGAGATCGTCTATCCGAAAGGCCATCTTTTTCTCCGCTACGCCCACCACCACGATCGGGATCTTCTGCCCGGCGGTGAAAGGCACTTCCGCCCCCGGCAGTTCCAGCACCCGGGTCAGAGAGAAAAGCGAGAGGGGGTGTCCTGAAACACGTATCGCCGGGTTTCCCTCGATGCTGCCTATCTCCTCCACCTTCACATTGAGGATGCGCACGACGGTCGTCGTCGGAATCGACACGATCTGGCCGGTCACCCCCATCAGAAGCACGTGGCTGGTGGCAAGTGTCAGAGGCAGGGTCAGCGTAAAGGCGGCACCGTTTCCCGCGGTTGTGTTCACATCGACCATCCCCTGGAGTCTTTCCAGGTTTTTGCGCACCACGTCGAGGCCTACGCCCCTCCCGGAGATCTCTGTGACCTTCTGGTGCGTGGAGAGCCCCGAATGGTATATGAGATTGAGGATCTCGCGATCCTTTATCCCTTCAATCTCCTGCGCTGTCAGGAGACCCCGTTCCAGGGCCGCCTGTTTTACGGCATTAAGGTCAATCCCTGCCCCGTCATCAGAAACCGTAAGGACGATGGTATTCCCCTTTTGCGCCGCCCGAAGGTGGATGGTGCCCACCCGCGGCTTACCTGCCGCCTCCCTGGCGTCGGGGGGTTCGATGCCGTGGTCAACGGCATTGCGTAAGAGATGGGTCAAAGGGTCCTTCATGATATCGAGAAGTTGCCGGTCGATCTCCGTATCTGACCCTTCCACCTGGAGATTGACGTCCTTGCCCTGTTCTCTTGCCAGGTCACGCACCATACGCGGGTAAAGTTCGAAGAGGGTTGCCGTTGGCAGCATCCGGACCCTGCGCACCCCGTCATGCATATCGTCGGTCAGAAGGGAGAGATACCTGTAATCGCTCACAAATTGATGGTGCAGAGCCTGGATTTCCGTACCGAAGTTCTTGAGATTATCTCCGTTTACGTCAATAAAATCGATAAGCCGGTTCACCTCCGGCCGGTGCCCATCCTGGCGCTTCAGTAACCGGTAATCGCCCTGCACCTTACTCCATTTCTTCTGCCAGCGGTTTACCCGTTGCCCGATGGCTTTGATCTCGTTCAAACGCTGCTCAGTCCTCATGCGGGCAACCATGAGCTCACCCATGCTGTCCATCAGGTTGTCCACCTTGGCCGTGGCGACACGGATGGTCTCGGCGGCAGGCACCGCTGCTGCCGGCGTTCGCGCCGGCGAAGGTGAAACTGGAGGGGGAGTCCCCCCGGGCGCCGACGGGGATAGACCCTGAGGCGACTCTAAGGGTGCCGGAGGCGGGGATACCCCACGGATTGGTTTTTCGGGCAGTTCAGCTTCCCGTCCCGAAACCGCCCCCTTCATTATTTTTTCCAGGTCGTCCAGCAGTTTTTCCCTGTTTTCTCTGGGCAGCTCATTTCCTGCCAGATGGGCATCCATCGCCGTTTTCAGGGTGTCTACAGCGCGAAAGAGTACATCGAATACTTCCGGCCTGACGGGCAACTCGCCCCGCTGGATCATCCCCATGACGTCTTCCAGCCGATGGGCTATTTTTTCGATGTCCCTTATCTGCACTGCCCGCGCCCCGCCTTTCATACTGTGGGCAGCGCGGAAAAGGTCGGCCAGCAACTGTTCCCGCTCACCCCCGGAAGGATCTTTTTCCAGGGATAACAAACCTCTGTTGAGCACACCGAGGAGATCTGCCAGTTCTAATTGAAAGGTGGCCAGCAGTTCCCTTTTTATGTCCTCGCTTGTGTTCATGAGTTCCTCCCCTATTTATACTGCTCCATCTTCTTGCTCAGCTGTGAAGCGAGGACATTGAGGTTATGGGCCGCTTGTTCCGCCTGCTTCGTGCCGATATCGGTCTGAGCGGTGGCCTGGTTGATGCTATCCATGGCCGTAACAATCTGATCCATCCCGGCCAATTGCTGCTTCGTGCTGACGGCAACCTGCTGGGCCGCCTGGGCCGCCTTCTGCGTGCGTTCCCGGATCGAACGGATCGCCTCCCCCGTCGTCTGCGTCAGCAGAACGCCGGCGTCCGCACGTTTGGTCCCTTCTTCGGTTACCATCACGGCCGTGTTGGCCGCCTTTTGTATCTCTCCCAGAATGTCCTTCACCTGGGCCGTCGCCTGGCGGCTCTGCTCCGCCAGACCCCGAACCTCGCCCGCCACAATGGCAAAACCCTTCCCCGCCTCTCCGGCGCGCGCCGCTTCAATGGCCGCATTCAGGGCCAGGAGGTTGGACTGGTCGGCAATGTCGTTCACCGTCGCAATAATCTCGCCTATCTGCTGGGTCTGCTCGCTTAAACTTAAGATCGTCTCGGCAATCGTCCCCACCTGTTCCTTGAGCTTGTTCATCCCCTCCTGCGTACTCTGGACGGATACGATCCCCTCGTCGGAAATACGGGTAGATTCCTGAGCAAGCTCCAATACCTGGCGCGCGCGTTCGGCAGCCTGCTCCGCCGTCTGGCGGACCTCTTGCAGGGTGCTTGTCGTCTCGCTTACCGACGCCGATTGCTCGGAACTCATGGAGGCCTGTTCCGTCGTCACTGCCAGGATCTCGGACGCGGCCGTGGAGAGGTTCGTGGAAGCCTCTTTAATCGTGTCAAAGACCCCTTGGAGGTCTTCGGCAAACTGATCCATACTGCCGGATAGGACGCCGATCTCATCCCGCCGGTCCATCTTAAGGCGCGCGCCCAGATGGCCCTGAGCCATCTCCTGCATCATCTGCACGCCTCGCCCCAGAGGCCCGGTGATGCCAAAGGTCAGGAAGATAACGATCAACACAGACAGCGCTATGGACGCGCCTCCCAGTATTAACATGGTTGTTCGCGCAGATTTTTGAGCTTTATCTGCCTCATCGAAGCGCTGGGCATTGCGCTCTTTATTATGTTTGATGAGCTCATCCACATGACCTAACCATTGAAGCACCGAGGGGGAAGCTTGCTTTAACATTAGATTAGTGGCATCATCATACTTTTCTGCCAAGGCCAGATCGACCACCTTGTTGTTCAGCGCTCTTGCGGCATCCTGGGAAGCCTTGACTTTGGAGATTATATCCCATGCCTTATTATCGTCCTTTGTGGTTAACGCTTCGATTTTTTTAAGATTCTCATCATATCCTTTTCTACCTTCGGCAATCTTGTTTTTCATTGCCTCTGTATTTCTGGTGTCTTTCAGAATTATGACATTCCTGATGGCAATGGACACTTCTTGCACATCATCAATCATATGATTGACAAGATCGAGGCGGACATTATTAATGCTTATGATACGGTCCAGCTTATCGTGGGTCTTCTCCATCTGATTTAAACCCACCATGATCAAGGAAATCATAAAAACAATCACCAGGCCAAATCCCAATCCTATACGCACGGCAACTTTCATGTTCTTAAGCATCTCACGTTCCTCCTATTTTCATGTCTTTCGATTCTCTCCATTATCCCTGGATTGCTGTTACATTAACGTCCGCTCATGGAGTAAAAGCCCCGGAGTCATTCCATAAACTAAGTGGAAACTTCTTCATGAACGATCACCGTAGGATCGGAAAGCAGGCGATTGAGATTCAAAATAATGAGCATATCGTCGGTGATGCCCTGGATAAATTCCTGCGCCCGGGCCGAAATCGTCACGGTCGATGCCTTTACCTCGTTCTGGGAGACACGGACCGCTTGGGGCAGTTCGTCGGCAAGGAGGGAGAGCTCCATCACTTCTCCCTCACTGTTGACGCTGCGCACAAGCAGAACATGGGCCGTTTCCGATAACGGCCGGGTGGGCAGTCCAAAAAACCTGGCCACATCCATGATGGGATAGATCCTGCCGCGGATGTTCACTGCGCCCGTAATGAAATCGGGTGTGCAAGGAACAGCGGCCCATTTCTGGCTTCCCAGGGGCTGTGTTTCCTGAATAAGTTCGATATCCACGCCGTAACGTTCCTTCCCAAGAAGAAAGGACTGCAAATAGAGGGTTTCTCCTTCGGCAAAATCTTCTTTCGGGGGACGGGCAAGAATGCGCGCCCTTGCTTCCAGAATCTGTAGATCCTTCCCTGGTTCTGATATTGTGTTCATCATCGTTCCTCCTTGTAATTCACTTCATCGCCCCGATCATCGCCAGCAACTGGGCGGCGGTCATCCCGTCGGTGCCCGGTAGAATTTCATCGAGCGGCAATTTTGCGCCCAGACGCATGGCCTGTGAGCGATGGCGCAACGCTTCATCCCCGCGGCCGGCCTGGCTATGGATGACGGCAAGGCTATAATGCGCCACGGCGAAATTCGAATCCAGGTAGAGCACCTTTTTAAGGAGTTCTACGGCTTTTTCATCCGCGCCTTCTTCCTGGCGGATGAGGGCGAAGATATAGTAAGCCTCGGCCAATAACGGGTCTGTCTTGACGGCCTTCTCGCACCAGGCGCCGGCTTCTTTCAGCCTGCCCCGATTTGCGCAAGCGCGGGCTAGCTCGCAGTATGCCGGGACAAATTTCGGGTCTTTGGCTAAACGCGCCTGGAATCTCTCTATGGCCCCTTCGTAGTTTCCATTTCCCATCATGATGAGCCCATCCTGATAAGGGTCGGCCGGTTCCGGCGACCGCGGCAGGGCAGGGATAGGATATGGCGGCAGGGGCTGGACCGGTTCTTCCCGGACCGGCGGGAGATCGGGAAATTGATAGCGCCCCGGAATGGGGACCGAATCCCAATCCGGCGGCGTCACTCGGCTTCCCGGTCTATGGGTTGGAGCGACGCCCTTCCGGTAGAGAATGGTGTCGGGAAAGTTCCAGAAAATAAAGGGGTCGCAAATGGCGCTTCCGGCCTCGGCCGCCCCGATCATGAACCACCCGTCGGTAATCAGACAGCGATGGAACCGCAAGGCCATCTCCCTCATCATGACCTCTTCGAAGTAGATGGCTACATTCCGGAAGAGGATCAGGTCCATGGCGTTCGTATTTGTTGTCAGGGATGGATAAACATCTTCCGCAAGGTTCAGATGGGCAAAATGGACCATCTCTCGGATAGGCGGTTTGAGCTCGAATACCCCATCGCGCGGCGTAAAAAAACATTCCCGGATCAGAGGATCGGTTACCCGGAAGGAACGCTCTTTGTAACAGGCTTTTTCAGCCCATAATAGATCGCTTTTGTTAATGTCCGTGCCCAGGATGAAGATATTCCATTGGGCAATATCGGGGAGAAGCTGGTAGAGCAGGATGGCCAGAGAATAGGGTTCTTCGCCGCTGGCGCAGCCGGCGCTCCAGATACGGAGACGACGGTCGTCACGGTGGCGCGCTATGATCTCCGGCAGGATATGGTCGCGCAGGGCATCTATCTGAGGCGTGTCGCGGAAGAAGTAGGTTTCATTGATAATGAGCAGTTGGATCAGCTCATCCCAGGCCTTGCTGTCCGTCTTGGAGACAAACAGGTGGCGCTGGTATTCTTTTATCTCTTCAAATCCGCTGCGTCCGGCCGCAGCCAGTATGCTCCGCACCATGGCGTCACGCCGGCGCGGGGGAAAATGCATCCCCGTCCTTTCCAGAATCAGGGTCCGGAAGAGCCCATAGCTCGCATCGTCCATCTGCGGATTCTGTAGATCATATCCCTGACGGTTCATATTTCCTCATTTTCAGTTTCAAGTTTTAAGCATCCCGCCCCGTTGCCGATGGAAACAGGTTTGCCGAATCGAGGATGATAATCAAGCCATCCTCCCGTCTGACGACGCCCCTCAGATACCGGGAATCGCTGAGTGGATCGGGGGGTGCTTCCACCTCGCTGCCCGGCAACTCAAGCACTTCCGTCACTTCCTCGACCACAAGGGCTAATGTTCGTTCGGCAAGAGTCATGACGAGCAGGCGATCGTCCAGATAGGGTTCCTTTGCGGGATGACCCAATCTCTGCCGCAGGTCCGTTACCGGGATGACCCGGCCGTGCAGGTTTATGACTCCGATTACCCAGGGCGGGGCGTCAGGCGCCGGCGTGACGGATACCATGCGCAGGACGACGTCCACCTGATCAAGGGGTAGCGCAAAGCGCGCTCCATCAAGGCGGAAAATGACGAAGGATGCCGTTTCTTTGGAACCCGCCTCGGCAGGATTCATCGGGGATTGTTCCATTTCCCCTGCCTCTGACAATTCCGCTGTCTGAAGTTCCGGCGATTGTTCTGCCATCATAAATTACCTCCTTCATTCCGGTGTCACGATGCGTTCCCTGCAGGTTGATGATGCCGGTGACTATTTCCGGTGCCTTAGGCAGCGCG
>CAZCLS010000149.1:3859-8557 GCA_964499565.1 uncultured bacterium | reverse complement strand
GGTTTGATTATTGACAAATGTTTGCGCGTCGAATGGTCCCCGGCCGGAATCGATGGCTAAGGCGACAATTTCACTGTCGGAGGAGGTGGCGATGATCGCGGCTATTTCCAGGGCAAAGGCACTGTTGCGACCGCCGGCAATCGGCACGAGTACGCGTTTGAAATCCTTATCACCGCAATCCTTGAATATAACGACATTGCAGGGCGAGCGTTCAATGATCGGGTCGAGTGTACTGCCCAGGGTAAACAGGCTGTGGCGCGGTTTGCCGTGCCAGCCCAAGATCAGCATATCCACATTTTTTTCCCGCACGGCGCTGACAATGCCGCGGGCGATATTGCGGCAGTAGCGAAAGGTTGTGCTAATCGAGAAGAAATTATCCAGGTAGAGCATGGCTTCCATAATGCCTTCACGGCCTTCCGACATATAGCGTTCGGCGTCGGACAAAGCAACCTGGTCGGGTACGGGAACCATGTGCAGCAGTTCCAACTGTGCCTGTTTGGCGCCGCATACTTTGTAGGTGTTGCGCACGAGCTGCAGCGCGTTGCGCGGATTGGCGACGGAAACCATTACTCGGTAGGCGTCGGACGCAACGGGTTTTTCTTCTTCTAAGACAATTATTTCATCGGAAGAGGTAAGCACACGCGATTTTGAATAAAACCAATACACAGCCAGGCCTGAAAGTATCCAGGCCGGGGCAATCATCCAGGCAATAATACTCATATAGCGCAACTCTTCCGCCAGAATAACCTGGCATAGAATGGCTAACACGGGAAACAGCGGGAATAATGGCATGAGATAGCCGTAAACCAGTTCGTCTCCCATGTTTAACCGGATTCTGATTACACACAGGTTAACCAGGAAGAACAGAAACAGAAACATCATACTTGCGCTCGAAGTAACATCCTTGACCGGAAGGAACAGGGCCACTATGGCGACAATCAAACCGGTAGCCATGAGCGCCACGTACGGTGTTTTGCGTGCGCGCGATATCCAGGAAAACATTCCGGGCAGCATCCGGTCGCGGCCTAAAGCGAATGAGGCGCGTGTGGCGGAATAGATGGTAGCATTGAGAGCCGAGGTAGATGCGAAAATTACCGCGAGAGTCAATAGAACATTTGCGGCGGGCATCAGACGGCTGATGGCTTCGCCAAAACCTTGTTCGCGGAAATTACCGATCCATTGCCAGGGAGCATCGACAACGCCGGGCGAACCGGCTTTGACTGCCACAACTGTGGCAAAAGCAACAATCACATAGGTTATTGTGACAAAAAAGACTGAATACAACATGGCTTTAGGCAGATTCTGGCGCGGATTGATTGCCTCATCTCCAGCCTGCGCGATTACCTCGTACCCTTCAAATGCCACATAGGTGAAACCCATGGTAATGAATAGTCTGGACCAGCCATGCGGGAGAAACGGTTTAAAATTCTGGAGCCGGGATGGGTCTTTGATCGCTACCACTATGCCTACGATACCGATTACAACCAGAAACAAGGTTTGACCCAGGGTGAAAATGGCGCCGATCCTGCCGGTTTCAGATGCACCGCGGTAATTGATAAAGAGAAAAAAACCTGCAACAGCTATTGTGCAGATTTTGATCGATATATCCATGTGACCGCCGATAAACGGGACGCCTATCTGGGCTAAGAAACGCAGGGTGTACAGTGAGAATGTTAAGGCGTACATACTGCCCGCGACACTGGAGGCGAACCATTCCATCCACCCCGCCAGAAAGCTTGTACCGCGTCCGAAGCCGACCCGGGCGAAGTTATACGCGCCTCCCGCGCGGGGGATAGCCGAACTGAGTTCGGCGTACGACATGGCCGTGAAAATGGCTAATAGACCGTTTAACGCGAACGTCAGAAGCACACCGCCCGGCCCGACATAATAAATGGCATTGCCGACACCCAGAAATACTCCCGCGCCTATCATCATTCCCATCCCCATCATGGTAATGTGGAACAGATTTAAATCGCGGGATAATTCCGAGGTTACATGTGGATCACTTCCGGCCATTGATGCCTTTCAGGATTTCTCTGACTGAATGCAGGCGGTTTTTGGCGATGCGATTAATGATCGCCCGGCTGCGAAGCACGAGAATCGTTAAAACAACCAGGGCTGTCACAATAATTAAACAGCCGATGCAGATAGTACAATCAATATATTCAGTCATACGTATTTTTGTTGTTTAAACCAAACATAAAAGCCGGGTAAATTATACTCTGCCGGTCGATGTATGTCAAATCCGCATATATTCTACCACGGGTAGGGCAGAGCTTCCAGCCTGCCAACAAATCAGCATACACGCAAGGCTCATATTCCAGCGTTCAGGATTCTTCCTTTTGGTTCTTTTTCAACGGGTAGATCTTGTTGAAGGGAAGTTCAATTTCCAGCAAACCGACCCGGGCTATCACGGTAGCTTTAGTATGATTAACCTTTTTTATCGTCACAACGCTTTTCAGAGCGGGGGAATACGCTTTGTCGTTTTCCGAAAGGGATTCGATAAACGCTTTCTGTTTTTCAGGCAGTACCGGTTCATAATCGTTTTTCTCTTTGGGTTTCGCAGCCGGTTCAGGCCGGGAAGGGGTATGGGCGGCAGACCGTGTGTCTTCAATAACGAATGGTTTTTCCCTGATCTGACTGAACGGCACTTCGTACACTACTCCCTCGATCTCAAGGCGCATCTGCCGCTGCCGTGCCAGTATTTTCCGTACTGTTCCGTATGACTGGAATGGCACCGCATATACCCGGTCTCCTTCGCGTAACGATTCAACATAGCGGGCATGCAGGACTGACAGGGGAGTTCCGGCCGCTATTTTCACGATCCGTTCCTGCAGTTCCCGCGATTTGTCTCCCCATGGTGCCGGCGCGTTGCGGGCAGTGTTGACATAGTCGTCAACTACGGATTCAATATCATTGACCGTCAGTTCGATGAAAGCGCGGGCATCTTTGTGTGCCTTCTCGGTTTCCTGGCGGGCATCCGAAATTGACTGCTCAAGTGATTTTTTCAAAACGTCGGCTTCACGCCGGCTTCGCTCCGCGGCTACCCGCGTTTCCTGCACTTTATTAATCAGGTCTGACGCCCCTGTGCCATGGTGTGCCAGAAGCGCCTGGGTTTGAGCCAGTACCGATTCAGGCATACCCATCTGGCGCACTATTGCCATAGCATTGCTGCTGCCCGGCTGGCCAAGCAGCAAACGGTATGTCGGCAAAAATGTTTTGCGGTTGAATTCCATAGACGCATTTTCCGCCAAGGGAGTAGAATACGCATAGGTTTTCAATTCACCGAGATGAGTAGTTACAATAACCTTGGCATCTCTTGACCGTAAATAATCCATAATAGAAGTTCCTAACGCGGCTCCTTCAACCGGGTCGGTACCCGAACCGAGCTCATCCAGCAGGACCAGCGTGGCGGAATCGGCATTGCGCAGGATATGAACAATATTAATCATGTGAGACGAAAACGTGCTCAGACTCTGTTCTATGCTCTGCTCATCACCGATGTCTGAATATACACGGTTGAATACCGGCAGCTTTGACTGCCAATCGGCGGGTATGTGCATGCCGCTCTGGGCCATCAGAACAATCAGCCCGACTGTTTTCAATGCGACTGTTTTGCCGCCCGTGTTAGGACCGGTAATAATCAAAAGATTAAAATCATCTCCGAGCCGGACAGTCATGGGTACTACCCGTTCCGACGTATCTTTGATCCGTTCAGGTCCCTGTTCATCAAATTTCTTGTGGGCGTAATGCATCAGCAGGGGATGGCGGACATTTTGCAGTATCATGCGCATATCCGGCATGATTTCGGGCGATATCATCGCAAAATCGATGCTGAACCGCGCTTTGGCATAGGTAAGATCAATATGAGTCATTGCCACAAGGGCATGGCCGATGTCAGCTGCCTGTTCAGCGACTGACCGGGATAATTCCCAGAGTATACGCTGGACTTCACGGCGTTCCTCAAAGCGGACATCTTCCATTTCATTCACTAACTCGGAGACGCCATGCGGTTCTATAAACATGGTGGCGCCGGTGTTCGACTTATCGAGCAGTGTCCCGGGAATTTCGCGCCGGAATCCGGCTTTTACCGCTAATACCGGCCGGCCGCCCCGGGTAAGCAGATTGCGGTTTTCCAGGCAGTTCTGATATTCAGGCGCATTCATGATAGATAGTATCTTATCCTGAATTTTCGTTTGCAGCCGCTTCAGACTTCTGCGCGCTTCGTTCAGTTTGGGTGAAGCATTATCCCGCACTTCTCCTTCTTCATCTATGCAGCGACGGATTTCTGTGGTCAATCCGCTGAAATCAGCTATGCGTCCGGTATGAATGCGCAGGCGCGGCAGTGCATCCTGGTTTTGCTTTACAAAATCCTTTAGCCGTGCCGCTGTTTCCAGCGTTTCCGCAATTTGATTCAGTTGGGAAGGCTCCAGCGGCGATCGTAACGACGGCAGACTGTCTAACAACGGCTGCACATCGTTGATTCCTCCCAGGGGCGGACAGGTGTGCAACTCCAGCAATGTTTTCATTTCCGTTGTTTCGGCAATCAGCCGGATTATTTCTTTCCGGTCTGTCAAGGGAATCAGTGCCCGGCAGGCTTTGCGGCCCGGCTGGCTGGCGGCGAACTGTGAGAGTATCTCCAGCAATGCAGAAAACTCAAGCACTTTCAGCGTGTGCCCGTCAAGTGTGTGAACACTG
>CAZCLS010000149.1:2137-3759 GCA_964499565.1 uncultured bacterium | reverse complement strand
CCCAATAACCAGAACGAGCGGGAATGATTCAGCATGATTGGTTTTGCACGAAAAGCAGCATTTGCGATTGTAGCCGGTTGCATAATCATACCCGCTTATGCGGTATCCAGGAATAAAACGGACGATAGCTGGGCCGATACCCTTTCAGCCGCGCGCGCACAATTAGACCGGAAAATCAAAAACGGTTCAATTCCTGTTTTCTCCCTTGAACAATGGTACTGCACCGGGCCCATTCAAGGCGTGCAGTTCAATGATTGTTTCGGCGCTGAGGAGATTCTTACTGTCGACCCGGCTGACCCGGACATATTCAATGCCTGGCAGCCCCGAGACTGGCATGATGGCACTGTCATACATTTACCGTCTGTCAATCAAGCCTCAACCTATGTCGGCCACCGCATCATTTCTTCCGGCTCCGGTCCCGTTACCCTGGAACTTGGCAGCGATGACGGTATAATTGTCTGGATGAATGGTGAAAAGGTGCATGAAAACAATATTGCCCGCGGTGTGCAGCCCGCAAGCGATACCGTTTCTGTCGCGATCCAACCGGGTACGAATATCCTGGTAATGAAAATAGTGAATGGGGGAGGCGCACATGGTTTCTGGTTCTCCTGCAAAAATGGCGATGTGGAGGAAATACAGCAGACATTCAAGCAAAAAAATCCTGATGAATACAATCGGTTACCACAATTCATTGCCCGCTATTGTAATGAAACTCTCAGCTGCGCAGACCTGACCGGGATACTCCGTGAAGACTGTAATGCGCTGATTGACAAAGAACCGTTTATTATCCGCCTGAACAAGCTGGCAGTGGAGTGCACCAACTCGTTCGATCCAGCCTGGCTGCAACTCACATATGATTGTGCTGTAGCGTATGACAGTGAAAAACGCACCTTAGCTTCTGCCTGTGCTATTGATTTTCCCGCTGTGCGTCGCTCCGTCAGCCAGCTGTCTTCCAGGTATCCCGAGCACTATCCGCATGGAGATGAATATCTGAAACAATTAAGTGTGTATGAACCAGCGGTCACTAACCTATTAAATCCAATCAAGAGCAGGGGAGTCGTGTCCGGGATTACCCCGAAAGATATTGCACTGCTGAAAGAAGTTACCGCGTTTACCCGCCGGATTCTGCTTGAAAATCCACTGCTCGACTTCGACCGGATATTACTCGTGAAACGTCAGTTCCCCGGTGCGGTTGCTAAAACAGTCATCGGAGCAGAACTGGGCACGCCAACCCTCAACTCCTATACCAATGATAATATTCCCCATCCGCGCAACAACTGGGATAATGTAATCGCGGTACTCAGCAATCTTCACGGAACACCTGAGCTGAAGACCATCTTCCGTCCTGAAAAAGATGTAATCCTGCGCGATCTGGAAGTTGAATTTGATGCTGAACGGATCATGTTTTCCAGTATTGCTGCTAACGGCCGCTGGGCGGTGTTTGAAATGAACAAGGATGGCTCCGGTCTGAAAAAGTTGACTCCGGATGGCATGGATGATATCGACTTTTTCGATTCATGCTACCTTCCGGACGGCCGTATTATTACCTGCGCTACAGCCGGTTACCAGGGCTTACCTTGCGTCAACGGGGGAGAACCGATGGTCAATCTGTACCTGCTCGA
>CAZCLS010000149.1:0-2037 GCA_964499565.1 uncultured bacterium | reverse complement strand
AGGGCTTACCTTGCGTCAACGGGGGAGAACCGATGGTCAATCTGTACCTGCTCGATCCCGATACCGGCGCTATCCGGCAGTTAACATTCGAGCAGGACAGCGATTTTCATCCCGCGGTTATGGATAACGGCAGAATATTGTATCTTCGCTGGGAATACAGTGACATTATGCATTATTACAGCCGGATTCTGTTTCATTGCAATCCGGATGGATCGAACCAGTCGGAATATTACGGCAGCGGATCACTTTTTCCTACCGCCTTCAAGCATGCGCGCCAGATTCCGGGTACTCCCAAAGTAGTCGGTATAGTCGGCGGTCATCACAGCATTCCCGAATCAGGCCGGTTGTGCGTCGTTGACCCGCGCCTTTCACGTAAATATCCCTTCCGCTATCGACCCAAAACAAAAGAGTGGGGGCCCCCCGGTTCGTATATCAATGCCGTGCCCGATGTCCTGCCGGCGGAGAAAACCGGGTTTGTCAATGAAATTCCCGGCTATGGTAAATCCGTTGTCGGCAATGTGCTGGATGGGCAGAGTGATCCGCTGTTTGGAGAAGGCAAACCGCATTTTGTTTATCCCTATCCGCTCAGCGAAGAATATTTCCTGGTATCAATGAAACGCGGCCAGAACGCCTTGTGGGGGATTTATCTGGTCGATATTTTTGACAATATGACCCTGATCTGTGAACAGGAAGGCGCGGCTCTGCTGGAACCGATTCCCTTGCGTGCTACCCCGCGTCCGCCGATTATTGTCGACCGGATTGTTCCGGAAATAAAAACGGCTAATGTCTTTATTACTGATATCTATACCGGTCCGGGTCTGAAAGATATTCCGCGCGGTACGGTCAAAGCACTGCGTGTATTCTCATATCATTATTGTTACAATTTTTCCGGCGGTCACGATTCGGTCGGTACGGAAAGCAGTTGGGATGTCAAACGCATTCTGGGCACTGTCCCCGTTAATGAGGACGGGTCGACCAGTTTTGTCATTCCAGCCAACACGCCTGTTTCGCTGCAGCCGCTGGACGAAGAAGACCGAGCGCTCCAACTGATGCGGTCATGGTTTGTCGGCATGCCCGGAGAAAACGTTTCCTGTGTCGGCTGCCATGAACGGCAGAATATGGTTACCCAGTCCAAACCGACCAGTGCGGCGTTCCAAACTCCCGAACCGATTACACCCTGGTTCGGGCCGCCCCGGCCTTTTGCCTTTGAATTCGAAGTCCAGCCGCTCCTGGACCGCTATTGTGTCGAGTGCCATAACGGTACGTCCCGCCCGGACGGGAAAACTATTCCTGATTTTGTGATGAGACGCAAAGGACCGAAAGAGTCCAATTCGTATAATGCCTTGCATCCCTATGTGCGGCGACCGGGACCGGAAAGTGATATGGATATTCTCAGTCCAATGGAGTATTTTGCCGATACCAGCGAACTTGTTAAGATGCTGAGGACCGGTCATCACAACGTCCGGCTCGATCGTGAAGCCTGGGAACGGCTGTATACCTGGATTGATCTCAACGCTCCCTATCGCGGCGCCTGGAAACCCGGTGACTGGCGCGGCTGCAACCAGGTTCAGCGCCGGCTCGAACTCGCTAAATTGTTCGCCGGCATCGACTGCAATCCAGAAGAGGAATACGACCTGTTGGTCGCCGGTAACGCCAATCGCCGTATAGAACCGGTTATGCCCGCGCCGCTGCCGGAGCACAAGAATCAAGTACCGGCTGTTCCCGGTTTTCCGTTTGATGCCGTCGCGGCAATTGAAATGCAGAAGGCAATCAAACCAGTCAAACTTCCGCTCTGCCTCGGGAACGGCTATACGGTAACCATGGTCAGAATACCCGCCGGAACATTTGTGATGGGTTCTGATACCGGGTATGCCGATGAACTGCCCAGAGCGATTGTAACAATCGACAAGCCGTTCTGGATGTCCGAAACGGAAATCAGCAACGGCCAGTATGAGCAGTACGACGCTGAGCATGACACGCGTTACATCGATGAGCACGGCAAAGACCAGGCGGTTCCCGGCTATATCGCCAATCATG
>CAZCLS010000148.1:0-8565 GCA_964499565.1 uncultured bacterium | reverse complement strand
AGTAATGTGCCGCCGATGACGACACAGGCGATCGCGTCAAGCTCCCTGCCGATGCCGTAAGCGGGATTGCCCGAACCCATGTAAAACGTGGCTATAATACCGCCCAGAGCGGAACAGAAGCCGCTGAAGGTATACACCAGAATTTTGGTGCGGCCGACCGGCAGACCCATCAGGACCGCTGATTGCTCATTATCTCCGATCGCGTAGACGGTACGGCCGGTCCGGGTCAAATGGGCCAGGTACAAGGCGATGATAAACATAACGATAAAAACCTGGGCTTCAGCCGACAGCGTGGCAACACCGAACAGGGGAATGTCAAAATCCTGAATAGCCGTATACAGGGGATGCTCGATCCCGCGCGACAGGTCGTAGACATAGAAGGCCATACCGCGCGCGAAAAACATACCGCCCAGGGTAGTCAGGAACGGCGGCAGTTTGAAAAAGTGGATCAGCATGCCCATGCCGCATCCGAGGGCCGTGCCCAGAGCAAGCGCCAACAGCCAGGCGATTCCCGGATGCAGATGGTTGACCTGGATCATTGTCGCCACGAAGATTGTTGTGAAGGCAGCCACGGAGCCGACCGACAGATCAATACCACCCGACAGGATGACAAAGGTCATACCGATCGCGATAACACCCAGTTCGGCATTATCATAAAAAAGGTTGGCAATCACACGCATGGAACAGAAGCCGTCATACAGGAATGAGGCGGTGGCGAACAACAGGACTAGAACAAGGGCTGTTGCCGCGAGAGGAATATGTTTTTTACCGAACGGGAGTTTCATCCTTTCATTCGTTTGAAGAGACGGTTAACTTTAGCGCGCAATTCTTCTGAAAGCAGCAGACAGACACTGATAATCACCAGCGCCTTGGGCACCGGCATAATATGCGGGGATACACCCTGGTCGTACATTGTTAAAATAAGTGTCTGCAGCAGCAGGGCACCGATAATGGAACCGAGCAGATTGAACCGTCCTCCGGTCAGGGCGGTTCCGCCCACGACGACAGCGAAGATCGCGTCGAGCTCTCTCATCTCGCCCATACGGCTGACATCCGCCGCCTTAATGTATGAGGTGCTGATCAGACCGGCCATACCGGCACATACGCCGCACACGCCGTAAACAAGTATTTTTATCATGCGGACGTTTATGCCCGCGAACCGGCTGGCGGTCTCATTATTGCCGACTGATTCGATAAACATACCGAGTGCGGTTTTACGTGTAAGCAGGGAAACAGCAATAAAAGCGATGACCATGATGGTAACGGTAAACGGCAATCCCAGGAAATGACCGTTACCGAGGAAGATGAAACTATCATTTCTGAACGTGATAATCTGACCGTCGGTCAGTAATTGCGCGACACCGCGGCCGGCAATCATTAATATCAATGTCGCCACAAAGGGTTGAATCCCGGCAAAGGCAACTAAGACGCCGTTCCACAGTCCGGCGATCAAACCCATCGCCAGTGCAATAACAACGATAAGACCGAACGGAAGATGAGACTGGGTAACAAGCAGGGCCGCTACCGCGCCGGACATAGCCATAATAGACCCGACCGACAGATCGATTCCGCCGGTCGCGATCACCAGGGTCATGCCTAACGCCAGCAGGACGCAGATCGAGCCCTGGTTAAGAACATCGATCAGACTGCCGTACAGATGACCGTCCCGGATTTCGAGATGAAAAAAGGTCGGGCTTTGAACCAGGTTGAACAGCAGGAGCAGGCCCAAGCCTGCAACAGGCCAGAACAGTTGCATGCGGACAATACGAAGAGAAGCTGTTTTGATGGCGTCAATCATGGGTTTTGGCAATCATCTCCATAATTGTCTGTTCGCTGATGTCAGTGCCATCCAGTTCACCGACTTTGCGCTGATCGCGCAAAACCATCACCCGCTGGCAGGTGCGTACAACTTCTTCAAGCTCTGAAGAAATGAACAGGATAGACATGCCCTTTTCACTCAAAGTCCGCACTAATTTTTCTATTTCCGCTTTAGCGCCGACATCAATGCCGCGGGTGGGTTCATCCAGGATCATGACATACGGGTCCAGAGCCAGCCAGCGGGCCAGCAGTACTTTCTGCTGATTACCGCCTGAAAGAGATATTACCGGCGTTTCCGGTCCGGGTGTCTTGATGCCTAAGGCTGTAATATAATGATTGGCAATCTCTTCCTGGCGCCGGCGGGAGAGTGTTCTGAAAATGCCGTTACTGGCCTGCAGAGCAACAATAATATTCATCCGAACCGATAAATGCGGAATAATACCTTCGACTTTACGGTCTTCCGAACAAAACGCGAAGTGATAGGCGATCGCTTTGCGGGGGGAGCTGAGGCGCAGAAGCTGCGGGGATACATCCTTGCCTTCAGCCGGTTTCATGCTTACCGAACCTGAATCAGCCCGGTCTATGCCGAACAGCAGGCGCGCGATCTCGGTCCGGCCGGACCCTAACAGCCCGGCTAAGCCGACGATCTCGCCTTTAGCAATATTAAGGTTGAAAGGTTGGATTGCCCCGGAACGGCCAAGGCCGGTTATGGTGATAAAATCTTTTTGGGCGTCAGGCGGCAGGGGAGGAGCGGTAGATGTTTCCAGGTTTTTAACCTCGTCAATATTTTTCCCGAGCATTTTACCGACAAGAGCCAGCCGGGGAAGGTCGGCGGACTGGAATTCACCGACTAAGCGGCCGTTGCGCAGTACGGTTATGCGGTCAGCAATAGCATAGACCTGGTCCAGAAAATGGGTGACGAAAATTATGCCCATGCCTTCCGTTTTCAAGCGGCGCATAATGGAAAAAAGCTCGGAAACTTCGCGTTCATCAAGACTTGAAGTCGGTTCATCCAGAATAAGGAGCCGGGCCTGGATATCAAGCGCGCGGGCGATTGCCACCATCTGCTGGATGGCAACCGAGCACGAGCCCAGCTCCTGGTTCAGATCGATGGAAATATCCAGCCGCTTGAGCGCCTGTTCGGCTTTGCGGTACATTGCCGCCCAGTTCAGACACCCAAACCGTTTTTGCTGGCGGCCCAGGGTGATGTTTTCCGCGACCGACATGTGAGGGATAAGATTGATTTCCTGGTAGACACTGCTGATCCCCAGTTTCTCCGCGTCACTCGGCGTGCGCGGTTCTATGGCTGTTCCATTAAACAATACCGTGCCGGCATCGCGCGGATACACACCGGTCAACGCTTTGATCAGCGTCGATTTTCCGGCGCCGTTTTCGCCCATGAGAGCGTGAATTTCACCCGCTCTCAGCGTAAAATCAACATCCGATAACGCCACGACGCCGGGAAACACTTTCGTGATGCCCCGCATCTGCAATAATGGTTGTTGCGTGAGTGTGCTCATAGTAACTTAGGGGATAGAGTGCCTGCGGGGCTAAGAGCCCATGGTATACCAGAAAAGCCCGGCAAAGCGAGTCAAGCAGTCATCAGGCCTTACGCATCGTGACGCTTCTGTCCGTAATAGGCGTTTCTGCCGTGTTTGCGCAGGTAATGCTTGTCCAGCAGATAGCCCGGCACGGGTTCCACATGCGGATTGATATGCATCGTACCCAGCGCCATGCGGGCGACTTCTTCCAGCGCCACCGCGTTTTTAACCGAGTCCATGGCCGAGGAGCCCCAGGTAAACGGACCGTGATTGGAAACCAACACCGCCGGCATTTCCAGCGGGTTCATTCCGGCAAACCGTTCAATGATTACCGCTCCTGTATTGGCTTCATAATCTCCACTCACTTCCGCTTCGGACAGCGGGCGCGTAACCGGGACGGGACCGTAGAAATGATCGGCATGGGTCGTACCGAAGCAGGGGATTTCGAGACCTGCCTGGGCGAACATTGTCGCGTGGGCGCTGTGGGTATGGGTGATACCGCTGATCTCCTTGAAGGCCCGGTACAGGGCGATATGCGTTGGTGTATCCGAAGAAGGCTTTAAACTTCCATCAACCACCTCGCCCTTAAAATTAACGACGACCATCTGATCCGGAGTCATACCGTCATAGGCAACGCCGCTGGGTTTGATCACGATCACGTTCCGTTCGCGATCGACGGCACTCACATTGCCCCATGTCATGACGACCAGGCCGTGAGATACCAGGGCCAGATTGGCTTCACATACCGCTTGTTTGAGATCTTTCAGCATAGCTGTTCGTATCCTCAGGTGTTAGAGCTGAACAACATTATCCTTTGCGCTGCTTTTCGCGCACGGCGATCAGGTTTTTCATGATAGTGTTAAGCTTTCCGGACCACGCGGTGGTGCCGAAGGCATCATGCAGTTCGCGGTAGAGGGTGTATAATGCGGCATAGACCGCCTGGTTTTCGGGAATGGGCGTAAAGACTTCAGCACGCACGCGGCACAGGGCTTTCTGGGCATCTTCCACCCGCGCGAACCCTCCCGCCTCAGTACCGGCGGCTACGGCGCCGAACATAGCCGCGCCGAACGCGCAGCTTTGGTCAATTGCGGATACTTTCATCGGCCGCCCGATGATATCGGCATAAATCTGCATCAGAACCGGGCTCTTGACCGACAAGCCGCCGCAATTGACGATCTGGTCAACCGTCACACCGTATTCCTCGACACGCTTGATGATCGTCAGCGCGCCGAACGCGGTTGCTTCAATCAAAGCCCGGTAGATTTCATGGGCTTCGGTGTGCAGGGTCTGGCCGATCAGCAGACCCGACAGGCGCACATCGACCAGGATGGTACGGTTGCCGTTATTCCAGTCCAGTGCCAGCAAACCGCTCTGCCCCGGTTTAAGGGCAGCGGCTTGAGCATTCAGATTCTTGAATTTTTCATCCTGGGTACTGCCATAGCTGTCGGGAACAAGGTTGTTGACGAACCACAGGAATATGTCGCCAACCGCCGACTGTCCCGCTTCGATACCGAAACAGCCCGGAATAACCGACCCGTCGACAATACCGCACACACCCGGGATATCCGCAAGAGTTTCCGTATTACTTTTAACCATGATATCACAGGTACTGGTGCCGAGTATTTTCACTAATGTACCAGTACCGACTCCGGAGCCTACAGCACCCATATGGGCGTCAAACGCTCCCACGGCAATCGGAATACCAGGTTTCAATCCGAGCGTTTCGGCCCATTCAGCGCACAGGGAGCCGGCGCATTCGGCGGAGGTGTGGGCTTTTTCGAACAAACGGTCACGCAGTTCGCCCAGGCCGGGCTCCAATACTTCAAGGAACTCTTTATCCGGCAGGCCGCCCCATTCTTCACAGTACATAGCTTTATGCCCGGCCGAGCAAACACCGCGCAGCAGCGTGGCGGGATTTTCATCACCCCTGAGCAGAGCCGGCACCCAGTCGCAATGTTCCACAAAGCTCCCGGCCGCTTTGTACACCGCCGGGTCGATCCGCTTCAGATGCAGAATTTTGGACCAGAACCATTCCGAGGAATAGGTGCCGCCACATTTGGCCAGGTAATGCGGGCGGATCTTCTTCGCTAAAGCCGTGATTTCAGCCGCTTCAGCATACGAGGTATGGTCCTTCCACAACCAGGCCATCGCATTCAGATTGTCCTTGAATTCGGGCAGAAGACCTAACGGTGTACCGGACTGGTTGACGGGAATGGGAGTGCTGCCGGTTGTATCAACACCCAGGGCTATGACAGCGTCCGGGTCGAACGCGGCATCAGCAGCCCGGGCTTGTTTGATTGCCTCGGTGATAATGACTTTCAAACCGTCAATATAATCCTGGGGATCCTGGCGCGCGACATTCGGGTCTTTCCCGTCCACCAGAACACCTGATTCTCCTGACGGATAATTATATACATGACTGGCCAATTCGGCGCCGGAAGTCAGGTCGATAATCAGAGAACGGCATGAATTAGTGCCGAAATCAAGTCCGATAGCATAGGTCTTCATGTTTAACACCTCGTAAGGATTTCAATTAATATTGACGCGAGTCTATAACATCTTTGGCGTTGCTCTGGTCGAATACTTCGTCCTTAACATAACTGTATTTGGGAAGCAGCTCTCCGCCAAGAACTTTCTCGATCGCATCAAATACGGATGGTCCGAGCAGCGGGTTGCACTCAACCGTACAGTTCAGTTTGCCGTCAACCATAGCGGTAAACGCGTCTTTAATCGCATCGACTGAGACGACGATAATATCGGTGCCGGGCTTTTTGCCCGCGTCTTCAATGGCTTGAATCGCACCGATAGCCATATCATCGTTATGGGCAAACACGACTTCAATATTGTCGCCATGTTTTTTGAGGAACGCTTCCATGACTTCCTTGCCTTTCGACCGGCGGAAATCACCGCTCTGCGTGTCGATGACGACCATATCGGGCGAAGCTTTGATAACTTCCATGAAACCTTTCTGCCGGTCAATTGCCGGAGCCGAGCCGGGCGTTCCCTGCATTTCGACTATTTTGCCTTTGCCATTGACCTTTTCTACTAACCAGCGTCCCGCCAGCCGGCCTTCTTCCACAAAGTCGGAACCGATAAAACAGGTGAACAGCGAATCGTCCTGGGTGCTGATCCGGCGGTCGGACAGAATTACCGGGATACCGGCTTTTTTGGCTTCTTTCAGTACCGGTTCCCAACCAGTTTCAACGATCGGGGAGAGAATGATCGCGTCAACTCCCTGGGCGATAAACGAGCGCAGGGCTTTGATCTGATTTTCCTGTTTACCCTGGGCATCGGAAAATTTCAAATCGATACCCCGTTTTTCGGCTTCGGATTTCATCGACTGGGTGTTCGCGGTACGCCAGGCGCTTTCCGCGCCGGTCTGCGCGAAACCGACCACGAGCTTTTTAGAGCCGCCGGTATCAGCCGCGGGTTTGCAGCTTGAAAGACATACGCACAGCACCATGCACACAGCGCCAATTAAAAGAAATGACTGTTTCATTCGGTCCTCCTTGTATTATTTTACATCATTAGATATGCAGTAATTTCTACAGAGTGATTAGTATACATTTTCAGCCATAAAAAGGTAATAGCTGAAACTGTCAAAAACATATCTGAAAATACCATATGGATACTATTATATAAAACTTTGCCGGAAAAGTCTTGCAATTATGTTAGGTGTCACCTTGTGAAAGAAATATATTCTCCCCATTCAAATAAATATAAAAGTTTAGTGATCACCCCCACTATAGTCATAAATCACGCTAAGAACTTTATTTTCAATGCTATAAAGATGTTTTGTCATATAATATTTGACACATAAATGTATATATATTTATGTCAAAAGATAACCAACTAATCACCATTGGCTATTTTTTTGTTAATCTGTTTACAGTTGTTATTTATCATTACTCTGCCGTCGGAAGTTTTATTTTACATAAAATTATACCAAAAGGAAAAGAAATCTCAAGGTGTTTACAGGCTATAGTTCATAAAGGAAATAGTGTGACAAAAGGTGTGTCAGTATTTACTCATTGTAAAACTGATTCGCTGACAGCCTTTATGGTTGCGGGAAAAGCTCTTTCCTGAAGGGAGTGAGTTGGTCTTCCCAATGCGGGGCGGGTTTAATAATATCCAATATTATCAAATATATATCCATGGTCTTCCGCACTCAGTCAGGTGTGTATCTGGTTCTTCCGCATGGTTACTGGTTCGCAGACGAATTCTTATGCTTTTATCGATGTTTTTACCTGTGAATATAAAGTCAATTATTATATCCATTTTGGTATAATATCGTATTGTAATAACACGCGAGGTTACAGTGCTATGAATATCAGAACAATGAACATCGCCATTCTTGGCGCCGGGAACATCGGCACAGCCATTACCGATGGTTTATTGCTGTCCGATGCGGTCACACCTGAGCGGTTGACCCTTACCCGCAGAAATCATCAGCGGCTCGAACCGTATGCCGAAAAAGGCTGCCGCGTTACGGATGATAATACATCCGCGGTCAAAGCAGCCGATATTATCATTATAACCGTTGAACCGCGCCAGGTTGACGGTCTGCTTGACGAGATAGGACCGGCGCTCGATTCCGCGAGGCATTGCATCGTTTCGGTTGCCGCGGGAGTAGCTATCAGCACAATTTCGGAAAGAATTGCGGCGCGCTGTCCTGTTGTCCGTGCCATGCCGAACCTGGGCGCGGCGATAGGTGAGTCCATGACCTGCATCGCCGGGGACGCGGACGAAACGGTAATGGAAACAGTAACATGTCTGTTTGACCTGGTTGGCTGCACGATGAAGATCACCGAGGAACAGATGGTGGCGGCCACGGTACTGGGCGCGTGCGGCATCGCGTTTTTTCTGCGGGCGATCCGCGCGGCATCCCAGGGCGGTATAGAGATCGGGTTTCATGCCGACCAGGCGATCCAGATCGCTGCTCAAACCGCGAAAGGAGCCGCGGCTCTGCTGCTTACGAGCAGGCATCATCCCGAGTGGGAAATCGATAAAGTCACGACACCGCGCGGCTGTACGATTTCGGGGTTGAACCAGATGGAACACGCCGGATTCAGTTCGGCAATGATCCAAGGCCTGGTAACATCAGCGGGCAAGATAACGACATTGCGCAAAGGGTAACTTACGTCTATCGCGGAAAGGGGGTAAACCCGGCGCCGTGGAAACAGTAAATATTCTGATACTTGAATAT
>CAZCLS010000147.1:0-8570 GCA_964499565.1 uncultured bacterium | reverse complement strand
GGTGCAGCTTAATTAACCGCTAACCCGTGTCCAAGAAACCGGGGGCGATACAAAACAGAAAGAAGTGACTCATGATTTTTGAAAATAGAAATGGCGTATCGTATGCATCGCTCAACCCAAATTCCACTCGCAAAATTCTGTTCCGCTTTCATTCCACCGCGGATTTTGGGTTCAACAGAAAGCGGTGTGTTTATTTTAACATCTTTGCATTGGCGGGTATTCTTCTCGCCGGCACGTGGAATTCATTCGCAACAGCTATGAAGGAGGGAGACATGGATACACTGGTGGGACAACCCGCGAATATCGCGACAAGCGCGTATCAATACCGTGCTGACCGCGCAGCGGATGCCAATCCGCCTGAAAGCTGGATTGCTCTCATGCGCTACGCTGGGCAAGCGCTCAACACACCGCCGGACATGAATGCCCCGGCACTCAAACAGGTGTTGTGCGGATTGCTCTGGGAGGAGATCCGGCCGGTACAGCACCTGGAGTTGAGATGGAAAATGGATGGTCGCCGACGCACGGCGCCTGAGCATCTGGTCATCACGGCGCTCGTTAACAACGGCACGGCCAGTTCGTGGTGGAACAATCTGGACGCGGAGAGGAAAACAGTCGTCCCGACCGTGTCTGATGATGGACAAACCTATGTCTATGACCTGAATACGCCGATATGCGGTATTGTCGTCAGCGTTGCCGGCACGAACAGCGCCGCGGATTACGAAGTTCCCGAAGTGCGGGTGCTGGTGGCTGACACCTGGAAGACGATGGACGTTGAGATAGAGTGGGGATTCGACCAATCCTCGAACAGTAAGGACTACAGCGGGCGAATAGAACTCTATGATGGGATGATGACAGGACTGCGGTCGCTCGACGGCGATGGCAGTACCACTGTAGCAGACGCGAGTTCGTGGCAGTCTGCCGGCACGAACGCCGGACGTCGCGGCATACGGTGCTCCCTGCTGTACCTGGGCACATCCAAGTGGCGCGAGGTGCAGCCTTTCACAAGTCAGCAAGAGGATGTGGCACGGACTATCATGACTCTGTGGACTAAATCGGGTAATGTCTCGTTCCTCGTCGCCGATCTGGAGAATGGCCCGATCCTGGCACCGGAGTATGGATTCTTTGTACGCCGAACCGACGGATTGCCTCAAGCGGAGACGGCGCCCCCGTCAGAGCAGCGTCTGCCGCGGATTCCACTCTCGGAGAAGATGAACTCTATTGCGGGCAACCCGGACTTGCTGGGCTGGGGCAGCGAC
This sequence comes from uncultured bacterium, assembly GCA_964499565.1. Lineage (GTDB taxonomy): Bacteria > Auribacterota > UBA3054 > UBA3054 > CAZCLS01 > CAZCLS01. Next base: position 7,314 of record CAZCLS010000147.1, on the reverse strand, counting down.
AGCACTCCATGGTTTGGCGGCAACCCGGGTGACAAGCAGGTTTCAGTGTTGGGCATTACCATTCCGGCGCGAACCGTGGCCATGCATCCGGGAAGCACACACGATGTAGCTGTCGGGTGGCGCAGTAACGAAAAAGGAACTGTGGCAGTACGTGCCCGCGTGGGGCATGCTCAGAACGGAAGCAACGGGATCGAATGGCGGGTAGTACGCGAGACCGAAGTGGAACATAAAACTCTGGCGCACGGCGTGACGGAAGGAAGGGGCGAACGAGAGATTCCCTGCGATGCGGAGGTGAAGGAACTGAGAGCTGTTGCGGTCGAGCCCGGAGACATGATCTCGCTGGTTATCGGCGCCAAAGGCGCTCATCAATGCGACACAACACTCATCGAACTGATCATTTCCGAGGTTGGCGGTCGCGGAAAGATGTGGAATCTGACATATGATGTAGTGCGCACTCTGCACGCCGGCAATCCTCACGCGGATTCCCGGGGACAGGCCGGGGTATGGCATTTTTATTCATCCCCTGCGCGTGTTCCTGAAGTCCCGTCGCAACCGCCGATACGATTGGCCTCACAGGCTGCCAGCGCCCATGAATTCGTCAAGGAGCTCGAGTCAAGGAACCTGAGCACGATTCGCGAACAAATCCGCAAGCGGAAGGAACAGACATGGGAGGGGGCAGTCACGGGGATATGCGGGACAAACCTGCCGCCACACCCCCACCCCCCGGCTGGTTTTGAACCGAAGATGCAGGTGCAGGTCCCGTCTGAACGATTGACGTCCCAATGGAACCTGGGTGCTTGGCATCTCACCCGGCACTGCGGAACGAATCCGGTCAATGGACGACTATGGTTTAATGATTATCCATATGGCATTCTTGCCGCGGAAACCTACATGATCCTGGCGGCTCTGGACCTGATGGGTTCACACACGGCGGCCGAGGACGGATTTGACCAATGGGTGTCACTGCCGATGGAACCCAATTCAAAAGGGCATCATGATTGGGCGCTTTCTGATCGACCCAACGGCCTGTTCTCGGAGGGGCATGGATGTCTGACGCACGCGATAGGGCCTGACGCTATCGGTGGCCACCTGGATGGGGTCCACGCCTTCGGGCCGGGGTCCATCGGGTGGGCTTTGATAGAACACTACCGGTTGACCGGTGATGCGACTTGGTTTAAGGCATCGGCGCCCCGCATCAAGGCCAACATCGAATGGATGCTGCGTCAGAGACGGGTTGTTCAGAACATGGTGCCGGGAGGAGAACGGCTGTGGTGCAAAGGACTCCAGCCGGCACTGCAGGTGACACCGGACAGCGGTGGGTTGTGGATGCAGTTCTACGAGTGTGAAGCATATTACTGGGTAGCTGTGGCGCACTTTGCGGAGGCATTGGCAACCATCGATCCCTCCGAAGGAGCCAGACTTATGACCGAGACCGAGGCCTATCGCAAAGATTTGCGGACGGCGGTGGAGCGAACCATTGCACTCTCGCCCGTGGTTCCCGTACGCGATGGCACATACCATTCGGTCATTCCGTTTGCCTGTTACGTCCGCGGTTTGAGTACCGGGGCATGGGGGTGGATGCGCGATGGGTCCGGCAGCCATGTCGGCCCTCTGTACTGGGAAACGGTCCAGTCGGCGGCGGCGTTGATAAGTCCGGCGGGATTGATGCCGGCGAACGATGTGCGGGTGCAGGGATATCTCGACGTATTGGAGGACCGGCTCCTCCTGGAAAATGCCTATGTCCCGACCCGAACCCAAGGAGATTGGTTCTTAGCCGGTTGGCAGTACCAGGGCGGTCTGGAACGAACCTCGAATATGCATCTGGCAGGGGATGACATCCCTGTTTTCCTGCGCTCATTCATGAACTGCTACGCAGTCGACATTCTTCCGGACAGCGGGTACATCTTCAACGAACATGCCGTACACGGACCGCCGGACAAGATCTACGAGGAAGCCGCATTTCTGGAACGCTTCCGCAATATGCTGGTCTTGGAGGACGGACGGAATCTGTGGTTGGCGCGCGCTACGCCGCGGGCATGGCTAGAACAAGGCCAGAGGATATCGGTGAAAAACGCACCCACCCACTTCGGCACGGTGGACTACGAAATTATCTCTGATGTAGACCACGGCAAAATCACGGCCACGGTCAAACTGCCTTCCCGCAGTCCCGCGAAAGAAGTTCTGCTGCGCCTGCGACATCCGCGGGCTGTGCCGATCGGGACTGTGACGGTGAACGGGGCGGAATGGAAAGACATTGACAGGACACGGGAGGTAGTGATCCTGCACAATCTGACAGATAGCGTTAACGTGGAAGTAATCTATGCACCCATCAACTGACCAGATAAAACAAAAAGGAGTAGATCATATGACAGATATCACCAACATGCGTTGTGAGCATCTTGACAATCCAATGGGTATTGAAACGCTGAAACCAAGACTGAGCTGGCGGCTCGAGTCAGTCAGGCGCGGAGCACGTCAGACTGCCTGGCGTATAACAGCGGCTTCTGACCGGGATTTGCTGGAGAATGGGATTGCGGACTTGTGGGATTCCGGGCGGGTAGAATCTGACGCCTCCGTTCTAGTCCCGTATGCAGGGCGGAAACTTCATTCACGACAACAGTGCTGGTGGAAGGTTAACGTCTGGGACGAGACGGGTTGTGAGTCGAAATCAAAACTTGCCTGCTGGGAGATGGGATTGCTTCAATCTTCCAACTGGAAGGCCAAGTGGATAGCCGGAGATACACCCAAGAAATATCATGGCGTTTCTTCGTCACCGCTTTTTCGCCGGGTGTTCCGGCTGAAAAAGCCCGTTGCATTCGCGCGTGCCTATGTATGCGGATTAGGCTTCCATGAATTCTATCTTAATGGGCGAAAAGTGGGTGATGCTGTTCTGCACCCCGCTTTCACTAAATATGATGAACGTGTCCTGTATACAGTGCACGACGTGACTGATTGCCTGGTTCTGGGAGACAATGCCGCCGGAGTCATGGTCGGTACGGGATGGTACAATCATCATGTTCGAGACGCGTGGGACCTGTATGCGGCTCCCTGGCGTGATGAATGCAAAGCGATAGTCCAGATTGAAGTCATGTTTGAAGACGGGACCAGGACATCCGTTTTCAGCGACAGCACCTGGCAGTACAGCACCGGCCCGGTCGTGTTCGATGGCTTACGCAATGGAGAGATTTATGATGCCCGTGAAGAAAAGAGCGGCTGGACCGAGGCAATGTATGCGCTGACAGACTGGCATCCTGTTCGCGTTGCCCGGCCTCCGGGAGGCATGCTGCATGCTCAACTCATGCCGCCCTGCCGGGTCACCCAAACGATCCGTCCCGTTTCAGTCAGGGAAATACGGCCGGGTGTGTGGGTCTATGACATGGGACAAAACATAGCCGGCTGGGCCCGGCTGAGCGTGAGCGGTCCGGCAGGTACGACTGTCGTGATGCGATATGCCGAGAAACTCGGTGATGATGGAGACATTGACCAGGCCAACATCTGTTCATTTGTCAAAACAGACACATTTCAGACGGACACGTATATACTGAAAGGAAGTGGTATTGAAATCTACGAGCCCCGTTTCGCGTATCATGGATTCCAATATGTTCAGGTAACGGGATTGCCAGGTGATGCTGCCATCGACATGCTTGAGGGCCGCGTGGTGCACACCGATCTTGAGCATACCGGCTCGTTTGCGTGTTCGAACGAGTTGTTCAACCAGATTCAGAAAGCGGTAATCGCTTCGACCGTCGGGAACTACCACGGCATGCCGACCGACTGCCCTCACCGGGAGAAGAATGGCTGGACCGGCGACGCCCAGCTTTCAACCGAGCAAGTACTCTATAATTTTGATGCGAGCGCTTCTTACATAAAGTGGATGGAAGACTTTGCCGATTGCCAGCGGCCCGGTGGCGCGCTACCCGGTATCGTTCCGACCGGTGGTTGGGGCTTCAATTGGGGCGCGGGCCCGGCCTGGGACAGCGCGTACATCCTGATTCCCTGGTATCTCTACCTTTACAAGGGTGATCGTGAAATACTCGAACGCCACTATAACGGCATGAAGATATATTTGGATTTTCTGGGCATGCTGGCCACGGATCACATCATTCACTTCGGCCTGGGTGACTGGTGCCCGCCATCGCCCGGAGCGGAGAGCCACAAAGCGCCGGCTGAACTGACTAATACGGCATACTACTACGCGGACACCTGCATTATCGCCCGGGTAGCTTTACTGTTAGGGAAGAAAGGCGATGCGCGGCGATTCAAAACACTAGCGCAGAAGATCAAAGCCGCAGCCCGGAAACAGTATTATGACAAAACCGGCAACCGCCTTAGTGGCCACAGCCAGACATCGATAGCATGTTTTCTGTATCAAGGCCTGGTAGAACCGGAAGAGATCGAGACGTTCTCAGCGATGCTGCTTGATGAGGTAGCCGCCTGTAATGATCACATTGACTGTGGAATACTGGGAGCGAAATACGTGCTGCATGTGTTGACTGACCTGGGCCATGCCGACGTGGCCTGTCGCATAGCTGCGCAGCGGGATTATCCGAGCTGGGGCCTGTGGATTGAGCAGGGAGCAACCACCCTGTGGGAGTCATGGGATGGTCAGGCGTCACGGAATCACCATATGTTCAGCGATATCAGCGCCTGGTTCTACAAAACAATTGCAGGCTTGAGTCCTGATCCGGAACAACCCGGATTCAAACACATTATTGTTAAACCCTGGCCGGTAGGCGGTTTGACCTGGGCGGACGGGGAGATAATCACACCGTATGGCCGTGCGCGAAGCAAATGGCGTAAAGAGAACAATCGGTTTATGCTGGAAGTTACGATACCACCAAACAGCACAGCCACGGTTCATCTTCCAACTTCAAAGCGGTCCGGCATACGTGAAAGCGGGCGACCGGTAGAGGCGGCAGAGCACGTTTCTTACTGTGGCATTGAACGTGGGCGTGCTGTTTATGTGGTAGGAGCAGGCAGGTATAGTTTTGAGTGGGAAACAGACAAATCAGACGGATTGGACTGAGCACGGATTCAAGGTTCACGTAGATAACCAACAAGAAACTAGAACAAAATAGTTCACCAGACCCTTGCTTGCGTTTTGTTAACGTCGGGCTGGTGAGTACTGTTTGTTCCGAAAACGATGAACGCTATCCATGGAGTAAAGACGACAATGCGCGACAGACGATTTATAGCAGAACATCGCGGCGGCCCGTTGAAAAAAGAGCAGCACTATCAGTTAATGACGTGGGCATGCGATTGTACTGATGCTTCTTCAAAAGGCTGATTATCATGAAAGGTAAACAATATATGATTGTTTTAATCTCCCTTTGGCGATCTGTCAAAGAGGCGCTGATACATAATGAACACGTTGTACTATGGATAAAGAACCATCAGCGCAGTATCTCATTTTTGAAGGCACGGTTTGACACTACCTTATTTTCAGGACTTACCCTGACAATATTTACGGTTACGTTTATCTATGTTCTTGCTTTGTTTGCCGGGATTGTGGAAGATCTGATAACTTCTGATACCATTGTTGCGGTTGACATCCGCATAGCAAATCTTTTCGTTCTCTTTCGCACTCGTTTCAATTGCCATCATCTATTATGTCGGGTTTTCATTACATTACCATCCTCCCCTGGCGTCAGTCTCCACAAAGAGAGTAGTTACTGTTTCGAAAAGTACAAATATTTTTACAAATGAACAAATGAAATACACTGAGACGCTTACCGGTAATAGACAAGAACCAATAAACTATATATTCCTTGCCAGGAATGATAGCCACTTGATTGCAGCACTACAGAAGGCAGGATGGATTTTAACCGACAAGGTGGCTATATCTTCATATATGGAAGCAGTTAAGGCCTTGCTTTCAACAAAGCCACATCCTTCTACGCCGATTTCACCTTCTTTCTGGAATGCGAAAATACAGGATCTAAGTTTCGCAAAAGTGCCCGGGACGAATTGGCTTAGCAATGCACTTCATGTTAAAATATGGCGTACAAACTTTGTGCTGAAAGATGGAAATAATATCTATGTTGGTATGGTTAATGCCAATGATGGCTTTGAATGGGGCGTTGTTCCAAAAATTGCACCAGATTTAGATACTGAAAGAGAACTGTTTTATATAGACCTTAATCGATCAGGAAAAATAGAAAGCCATGTGAAGGTACAACTTGTAAAACCGCTAATCGGCAAAAATTTTATAGGAGATCAATTTTTTACCGATGGGCAGGTTTATATTATTTCAGTGCAATAATGGTATTCGCGCCGAACGTCAATGGATCTGACGGATCAGTATGTATGAAAAAATATACAATACAGACGGCGCAGCATGGGTTACACATTTGCAGCAGGCACTTGACAGCAGTTATCCGGGGGAAGCCGCAATTATCAACAGCGGCCCAAGATCAAAGAGTATAACCATATGGTGGCGTTACCAGCAGCCGGGCCCTGCAGCACCTGCGATTATCGCGGAGTTCAGGTGAAAGAGCACTCTTGCTGTACGAACAGCAAAGCACTATACTAGTAACTGAAGCACTAATAAGCTTTAAGAAAAGAAGGCGAAGCACATGAAAACGATGCGTATATTACAGGCACTATTGATTATGTGCTGTTTAATAAGCGGATGCACCGGATGGCGAATGGACTATGGTCAGCCGGCGGCACAGTTTCTTGATAAGGATGTGGCAGTTAAAGGCAAAGAATATGTTGGAAAGAAAATCACGGTTAAGGGAACGGTAATCAGGATTGATGTCAGCAATCCGAAATCGGCTTGGATATATCTGCCGGAAGGGATACGATGCAATCTTGGCACATTCAAAGCCATGGCAGAGAATACCGGGATTGGCGAGACCGTGTATGTGGACGGCATTCTGGCGAAATGCGAAGAAGGAGATGTAGTACTTAAGCCGGCGATGCTCCGCGACCCGAAAGCTCCATTCACGCCAAAGTAAGCAGTGACGAGAAGACGGCAGACCAGCCGCGAACGCCGCAGGGAAATCAAAACGGCAATGAGTAATGCGACAGACAACTATCATCTTTCTATATTATGTGAGACGGACCTGCCTATGTATGCGCGGATATCGATTGAATTTCACGTGAGCAGTAAATAGAAACTCAGAATATCAATGTCGGCGCATGCCGTTTCTATCAGTGCCAGGGTTGCATTCTGAGTGAAGTAAATCGAAATGTCTATAGCGGTTTTCCCGAAGAAATACAATTGATCTGGAGGAAAAAATTGTGACCAAGGATTAAATCCGTTGATAATCATTACAGCGCTGATTTGCGTAGTTGCCGGACTGCCGTTGT
>CAZCLS010000146.1:5236-8608 GCA_964499565.1 uncultured bacterium | reverse complement strand
GCCTGGGCCTTGGCATCAGTTGTACCGATCCCAAGATACGCCAGATGCTGTTCAATTACTTCGCCAATTTCCGCAACAAGCGATGGTATATAATGGCCATTTTTAAAGTACCCGCCATTCGGGTCAAAAATGCATTTCAATTCCTCCACCAGAAAGGAGGGATCACTGGTCCGCCTGAACACCGCGGACACCAGGCGGGTCATGGCTACCATCCAGCTGAAGTGCTGAAGGTTTTTACTGTTGATAAAGATTTCAAACGGGCGTACCCGCCCGTCGGGTTCGGTGATATCGTTGATAGTGATATACATCGCCTGGGCCGAGAGCGGTGTTTTGATCTTATAGGTTTTACCGCTAAGCTCTATCGGCCGTGTCTGCAGCAAGTCTTCCTGTTCTTCAGGATTCCGTGCAGTATCGGTTTTATCTTCTTCTTTTTTATCCTCGTTTCGCACCAGCACACCCGTCAAGGCGTCACTGGGCCTGAAGGTTGTGCATCCCTTTAATCCCTTTTCATAGGCATACAGATAAATATCCTGAAAATCTTCAAAGGGATAGTCGCCCGGCACATTGATGGTCTTCGATATCGAACTGTCTACATAGCTCTGTAACGCGGCCTGCATGTCAATATGTTCCCGCGGCGTTATGGAATCCGTCGAAACAAAATATTCCGGCAGTGTTGTGTCGCCCGATTCCGCTTTCATTTCGCGGTATCGACTGCAGGCGTAATCACACACCTCCTGCTCGAACGTTTCATCTCCCGTGCCGGTTCGGACACGTCTCGTGTAGGAAAACGCAAACACCGGCTCAAGACCGCTTGACACGTTTCCGGCCAGCAGAGATATTGTTCCGGTCGGGGCAATCGAAGCCAGGTGTGAGTTTCTGATGCCATCCGCTAAAATACCCTCGCGGATATCGTCCGGCAGATTGGATATAAACGGTGATTGCGCGTGTTTTTGCCTGTCCAGAAGTGGAAACGACCCTTTCTCCCGGGCCAGTTCAATCGAGCTTCGGTAGGCCTGCACCGTAATAGTTTTCATGATTTCCGTAGCCAGCGCCAGAGATTCACTGCTGCCATAGCGCTGACGCATGAAAATAAGCGCGTCTCCCAGACCGGTAATCCCGATCCCCATCCGCCGTTTGCTCAGCGCCTCTTCACGCTGCTCTTCAAGCGGATAAACGGAAATATCGATCGTATTATCTAACATTCTGACCGCTACCGAGACAACATCACGAATTCCGTTAAAATCCACGCGGGCTTTTGTGCTGAACGGGTTTTTTACAAAGCGGGTAAGATTGACCGAGCCGAGCAGGCAGGCCCCGAACGGCGGTAATGGCTGCTCTCCGCATGGATTCGTGGCCCGGATATCTTCGAGGTAGGAAAGATTGTTCATTTTATTTATGCGGTCAATCAGTACGAATCCCGGTTCGGCGTATTCATAGGTTGACCGCATTATTTTATTCCACAGGTCGCGGGCACGGACGGTTTTATACACCTTCCCTTCAAAGACCAGGTTCCAATTCCGGTCTTCGTTCACCGCCGTCATAAATTCATCCGTGATTGCCACGGACAGATTAAACATCTGCAGGCTTTTCCCATCACGTTTGGCATCGATAAATGCTTCAATATCCGGATGAGAACACGCGAGCACTGCCATCTGCGCGCCGCGCCGGTTGCCGGCACTCATAATCGTATGGCAGGTCGCATCGAACACGCGCATAAAACTGACCGGCCCTGAAGCCGACGCATGCACACCGCGAATGAAGGAACCTTGCGGCCGAATAACGGAAAAATCCATTCCGATTCCGCCGCCTTGTTTCTGAGTAAGGGCTGCGTTTCGAACGGTATGGAATATTCCTTCCATAGAATCTTCTATACGGTTCAGCACATAACAATTGAACATCGTTGCGCTTTTTCTGTTAGTGCCCGCGTTGGCGATGATCCGACCGCCCGGTAAAAACTTGAAATCCTGCAGACAATCATAAAAACGCTGTTCCCAATGGTCTCTGTCCCGTTCGTAAACAGCTAGTCCCCGGGCTACACGTGCCCAGGTATCTTCTATACTGGTGTCCACTGCAGTACCGTCGCTATCCCGGTATCGATATTTCATGTCCCAGATCTGCCGGCTTATCTCCGGCATTACATAACCGCTCATGGTGCCCTGCCTCTCCAAATTCATATTTAAAAATAGGTAATAAAAAACCTGTAAAAAAACTAATAAAGCACTACATCTTGAAATTTATTTTCTTCGCAGCACAAGGAGTAGATAAATCTTATCAGATTCAGATAGGTTTTGCAAACTTTTTTTTTTACACACCCCGGCTACTGCCATTGTGAATTGTAATATATTGTAATTACGTTGCTTACGCGAGTTATCCACAGGCCAACTTCTGAACTTCTTCGACTCAAGCCAAGGTGCTCTGTATGTCATTGCTACACGCTGTTTTACATCTTTCGACTGCCTTGAACCCTTGTGTTCATAAGGGTTTTCATTTACAGCAACAGCATACTGTCCCCATATGAATAAAATCGATACCCGCATGCCACCGCTTCCGCATACACCCGCCGCCATCCATCCATCCCCAGCCACGCGGCTACCAGCATCAACAATGTGGATTGAGGTAAATGAAAGTTGGTAATCAATCCATCGATCGCCCGAATTCTGTAAGGCGGATGAATGAAAATGTCTGTTGTTCCGTTTCGCGCTTGAAAGGTTCCCATATCATCCATACATGCTTCCAGTACACGCAGAGAGGTGGTGCCTACGGCAATTATTCTGCCACCTTTCGAACGGGTTTGATTGACTGTTTCAGCCGAAGCACGCGAAAATTCAAAGCGTTCGGTATGCATTTTGTGCTCTCGAATATCAGTAGTTTTCACGGGTTGAAACGTGCCCGGGCCGACATCAAGAGTCACATACACTATGCTGCATCCCTGCCGGCCAATTTTTTCAAGCAGCTCAGGCGTAAAATGCAATCCTGCCGTCGGTGCCGCCACAGCCTGCCCCGATCGCGCGTATACCGTCTGGTATCGCTGCCGGTCATGCTCCGAAGACGAGACATGGGGTCGCGATATATACGGCGGCAGCGGCATCACCCCGCATGTTGCAAACAGATGCTCTACTTTCTCAGCGGAACAATTAAACCGTATTATTCTGCTACCGTCCTCACATACCGAACGGACTTCAACAGTACTATCACCTACACACAGTTTTACGCCCGCTTTGCAGGAACGGCCGGGTTTAACCAGTGCTTCCCATTCCGTCTCGCTTCTAGCATGGGTTACCAATATCTCAACTTCAGTGCCGGTATCCTGCCTGCGGGCATACAGCCGGGCCGGGATCACCAGGCAGTCATTTAACACCAGTGTATCCCCGG
>CAZCLS010000146.1:2996-5136 GCA_964499565.1 uncultured bacterium | reverse complement strand
CCCCAGCCTCTGCCGCTGAACACCAGGCGGCCGCCGCTGATCCTGATTGAAAACAAGGTTGACTTGACCTCGTTGTATCCTAATATTTTCCGGCATTCTTCTCCCGTTATATCTACAACGGACCCGGAAGAGTATATCCGCATCAAGGCCACGCGTCCACTGGCAAACCGCTTAAGTATTTCTACCTTGCTGACGGGCCCATTCAGGCTTTTGCCGTTACGTTTCAACTTTTCTTCCAGCACACTGCGTGAGACGGAATATGTCCAGGCATAATGCGGAGACCCTTTACAATAATCTACCGCAACTGAAGCGGGGAATGTTTTGACATCCGGAAAAATATTCGGCGCGTATTCTGTCCGCCCCCCGCAGCATGTGCCGAAAAACGCGCACAGGGGTGCTCCCTTATATTCGAGATACTGGCCTTCCGTGTCATACACCGCTTTTGTTGTCGACGGTGTCTCCGCGTTTACCCCGCCGTACAGTTGATGCAGCGGCGCGACAATATCATATTCGCGCTTGCGGTTGAACTGGAAATGATACATCGCAAAACCTCGCGCGGCAACGGCCTGGGCGCGCAATGCTTCCCGGGGCCAGGAAGGAAATGTTTCTTTCGGCACAACGCCCAGCAGATATTCTTCCAGGCCGAGAATATTAACTACCGTCAGCGTTCCGGAATCATTCACCAGGACTTCGCATTTCCCTCGGTAAAGGATACTGTCAATCCACAAGGTTTCCTGAGCATCCGGTACAATACTCACCCGTTGGCAGCCGATTGAGCGGCCGTTCGCCGCAAGCATACCGCCAGGGCCAACGGTAAAGGTTGTGGCGGGCAATGTAACAAACCGCTGCAAGGTCCGGTTGTGCTGACAATCATACATGATACCCGGCCCGGCAACGTTAACCGTCGCGGAAGCTGTGCTTTTACCAAGGGCTACCCGGATTGTCCGCGGCGCCACCGGCTGGCGGATAGCATCGCTGACCGGTCCCGGCAAAACCGTTCGTAATGATGTTGCGCACCCTGTAAGCAGGCAGACGAGAACACTACTTAGCGCTATACATCCCTGTAAGTATTTCATGATGATTGCTGGCTTGCGTAGAATTACCTGATTACCCGGATTCGTTTGATGGGAAGGTAGATGACCCAGGCTTTGCCCTTCAGATGGTCGACCGTCGCGAATCCCCAGTACCTGCTGTCGGATGAATGGGCGCTGTTGTCACCGAGCATGAAAAACGAATTTTCAGGTACAATCACTTCCGTTTGAACCGTTCCTGATGAAATGTTGACCCTCTGGGTGGGACTGAATTCAATGAATTCTCCCCGAACTAATTTCTCCACTTCACGATAAGGACGTCCGTTCACTTCCAGCGCATCTTTAATGCTGTCATCTCCGCGCTTGCTGATAACCTCGTTCACACCTGCCCGGACGGCACTAAAACGGTCACACAGTATTCCCTGGTTGGTATAATGCACGGTTACGGTAGACGGTGAATTCGTGCTGACACGGCCATTCACATATACCCGGCCGTCTTCTATATATACCCGGTCGCCGGGTGTGCCGCAGCAGCGTTTAATATAGTCAATTCTTTTATCCACCGGACTCTCAAATACTACTACCTCTCCTACCCGGGGCATGCGCATGCCGGGCAGCATCACGCGATAGTCAGGTAACGGCAGACTTTTGCCGATAATAGGAATTTTTACTTTGCTGTTCAATCCGTAGGCACAGCGCAGCACCAGTATATGATCGCCAAATCCCCTACCCAGCTCTCCCGCGCCGTATAGTGTTGGTTCCATCGACCCGGTCGGTATTTTAAACAGTTCAATTGTATTTGATTTCAGTATGAGTGCCAGAGTAACCAGCACAACTATCATAATCGTATCTTTAATAACCGCGCGCACAACCCGCGATCCACGGGAGGCGGCCGAATCCGGAGAAGAAGCCCGGTAGTCATGTTTTTGTTTCATCTATAGAACTCCTGTGTCTGTTATTGTCATTAGGGTGTTCCAGGGAATGGCATGCGTACCTTCGCTGAATACCGCACTCGCAGCAGGCGCCGTTGCGGCAGGTTGGTGTTGGTTCGCCTTGCAGGGCTTTATTCCATTCCCGCTCCAGAAACGTTCTGATTATTCCGCAATCAA
>CAZCLS010000146.1:0-2896 GCA_964499565.1 uncultured bacterium | reverse complement strand
TTAACGCGCCGCGGTACCCGCGTAAGAATATATGTCTGCCGGACTTTTATTTCATCATACGGCAGAAATCCGGCCCATTGAAACGGGGTCCAGGTCTTCGGTACAAACGTTGAAACTGACAAGTTCAACCTGGCACGCGGATTACCGCTCCGCGCTGCTTCATCGGAAAGGTCTGTAATCAGCTCGACTAACTCCTCAATATCTTCCATTGTTTCGGTAGGCAGACCGATCATACAGTAGATTTTAACCAGGTCCCATCCCATGTCATATACACTACGAATTGTAGCAAGAATTTCTTCCCGGGTCAAACGTTTATTAATAACCCGCCGCAGGCGTTCACTCCCCGCTTCGGGAGCGAACGTGAATCCTGTTTTACGCACCCGCCGGATCAGGGCTGCCAGAGCCGGATTGAACGAATCCATCCGGAGTGACGGCAGAGATACAGCGGTTGTACCTGTTGCCGCGCAGCCGGGATCGAGCAGACGGGTTAGCACGGATTCTATTTCTGAATAATCACCTGATGACAGAGATGACAGCGTCAGGTCTTCATACCCGGTTCGCTCTAGCACAGCTTGAGCTTCAGTGATGACATCATCCGCGCTTTTTTCCCGCAGAGGCCTGGTAATCATACCGGCCTGGCAAAACCGGCAGCCGCTCAGGCAGCCGCGCATGATCTCAATCTGAGCACGGTCATGTATCGCTTCGCAATACGGCACGATCGGCGCCTCGACCAGCGGCGATACAGGTAGGGATGTCAGCGTCTGCTTGGGTACCGGCCAGGGAACACCAGGCAGATCAGCTGCTTCGGCACAGATTCTGCGCGCGGGATCGGTTGAGCGCTGCGAGGGATAGAGAACAGGAGCATACAGGCCCGGTACGTCACGTACCAGACCGGCCAGAGAAGCCGGACCGGGAATAAACTGTTCCCCTGATTCCACCTTGTGCTTAAACCAGTCAGCCAGATTCCGTACCGTTCCCTCGCCGTCTCCCGCGCAAAAAACATCAATAAAAGGTTCCAGAGGACCGGGAGAATACACATTACCGCCGGCTATCACGAGGGGATGCCTGGTCCCATGCCGCTCAGTGGACCGCAACGGTATACCGCCCAGCTCCAAAATATTCAAAAGATTAGTGTAGCAGAGTTCATACTGGAGCGAAAATCCGACTATATCAAAGGCGTGCAGAGGTTGACAATTTTCCAGAGAACAAAGGGGGATGTTTTTATCGCGCAGGAGTTTTTCAGCATCGAGCCAGGGCGAGTAGCACCGTTCGGCTATCACCCCGGGAATCGCATTCAGAACAGCGTACAGTATTTTCAAGCCCAGATGGCTGACGCCAACTTCATATACATCGGGAAACACTAACGCAACGCGTACCCGGGCGCCTTCCCAGTCCGCGTGAATACTGTGAAGCTCCTGATTGATGTACCGCGATGGTCGGGATACGAACGGATAGACTTCGGTTTCATACACCGAACGCCAGTCACGAACGCCGGCGGTCTGATCCGTGGTAACCACGGTCATGCGAACCTCTTTCGTTTGAGCCGGATGCGTTGGTGTCATTCTCGGCATGTTCGGCAAAAAAGATTCTTCCCGACGCGCCTTGAATCATTGAGACCAGTTCCACTTCAATTCGTTTGCCGATAAATTGCCGGCCGTTCGAAACGACAATCATTGTTCCGTCATCCAGAAAACCAACGCCCTGATTCGATTCGGAGCCTTCCTTAACGATCTGCATTTCCAGACGTTCGCCGGGAATGAACGGCGCTTTCAGCGCGTTAACAACCGCAAAGATGTTAAGACATTGAATATGCTGAATTTTTGCCACCTGTTCCAGATTATAGTCGGTTGTCAGGATTGTCGCGTCTATTTCCTTCGCCAGCTTCATTAACTTGTCATCTACTTCTTTAACTTCGGCAAAATCAAGACCGGTAACCTCGATATCAATCTGGGGTGCATCCTGCAACCGTTTCAGTGTTTCCAGCCCCCTGCGCCCTTTGGCTCTGGTCAACGGCACCTGCGAATCAGACACAATCTGCAATTCATGCAGCACAAATTCCGGTACAATAATTTTATTGCGCATAAAGCCGATCGTATATAATTCAACAACTCGCCCATCGATGATCGCGCTGGTATCAATGACAAGTGGCGGCAAAGCCTTCTCGTGATTATATTTATAGCGCGGAACAAACAGGCTGAATTCCGATCGGCCCCGAACAGCCACAATTACGCCGATATAGGCAAACAGAATATACAGCACCAGTTTTGCAACGATAAAATAAGGATGATGCGCGTCGATATACGTTTTGCAGTAATCCGGCAGCAACATATGCAGATACCCGGCCAGCCAGGCAATGATCGCGCCCAGTGCCAGACCGATAGCAATAACCGCCAGATCACCAAGCGAAATGCGTTTGAGAAAAGATTCAAGCAGAATAGCAGCGCCCGCCAACAGTAATCCGCCGGCAATTCCAGTAACAATCGCCCCCGGTAAGCTGGAAAAAATATGCACCTCGGGATGACCGAATAGAATTACCGCGATCACGACGCCGGCAATCGTGCTGCCGATTACCATAAGTATTCGAAATATAATCAACATCTTCTGCTCCTGCTGTTAATCGTGACCCATGTCGCGAAGCGAAAGGAGAAATTCAGCATTCGATTTGGCCCGCTTCATCTGTTCCAGAATTGTTTCCATCTTCTCAATCGGATTCATGCCGGTCAACGCTTTTCTGAGCAGCCAGACTTTGGCCAGTTCTTCACGGTGCAGCAGCATTTCTTCACGCCGGGTACCCGAGCGGTCGATGTCAATCGACGGAAATACGCGCTTGTCGCTCAGGCGGCGGTCAAGATGACATTCCATGTTGCCGGTGCCTTTAAATTCTTCAAAAATAATA
>CAZCLS010000145.1:0-8677 GCA_964499565.1 uncultured bacterium | reverse complement strand
AGGTACAGCTGTTAGAATTTCCTCTGAACCAGGCCGTGTTAAAATCATAGTTTTCGAGGAAGTAATACAGAGGACGGTCAAAGGCAGTAACTTTTATCAGCAGTATCCCGCGCTGTCCGACGACATTCATATTTCCAAGCGGGTTCGGGCGACGATAAAAACCGTTCAACGTTTTGACTTCATCCACATCGCGATTGGGGAGGAGCATAGTACCGTTATTATCGGTAGAGCCGGTAATGACCGGATCCTTATCGATATTGTACCCAAATTCACCAGTTTCAAGAATGGGATACCAGGTAGTGCCATTAGCAGAGACGGGTTTCTTTTTTTTGTCGATACTAACGCCACGCTGGAACACTTCGATTTTCGCGTTTTTGACAGGATAGCCGTTCACATCAATCAAATGGATATAGTTTGAAAGCGGGACCGCGAAAATATAATCGGCATAATAACCGCGGGGCTTGCCCAATGTCATGTTAAAATACCCGGCATCGACTTCGGAAAACGGCTGCGGGCCGTGCGAATGCATCATATTCGCCGGATGACGCATGAAATGAGTTGCATTTTCTCCGGTGTCCGCCATGACATGATTGGTTGATCCGGCGCAATCAAAGGTATACCAGTCGACCGAACCGAGCTGATGTCCCAACTCATGCGGCAGAGACCATTCCGTGGAATTGCGCGATTCTTTATTCGGCGGTTCATATTTTCGGGTGTCATCCTGCGTGTCAACCCATTTCCAGGCACCCTGTTCGTGAAGCAAGCCGTCAGATGAAAAACGTTCCTCATATTGCTTTATATCGTCAGTATACACTACCCGGTCCAACCGTACCCGGGCAATTATACCGGATGGTGAGGCTGGAAAGACACTGTTCTTGAACAAATTGTTCATCATATCGATGTGAAAGCGGTAATAGTCTTCAAAGCTGAAGGTACCGCCGGCGTTACGCACCTGGTGCCAGGCTGCTATCCGGCCGTTATCGGCATAGAAGGTATAGGAGTAACCCCACAAAGGGTCGATGATGGCGTTATTATTGACAGCGATTTCTTTTTGGTCAGTAGAAATTTCAAAAGATACTTCATGAAATCCCGGTTTCCAGGCGAACTGGTAGGGAAAAAGAGCTTCCTGCATTTCTGAAAGGTCGGAGGAATATGTACCTTTTTTAATTATTTTTCCGTCCATTTTCCAGGTATAGTCGAACGGTTTCGCGGACGTAAACCCAATATTACGCACATGGGCCGTAAGCGTTATCAGTTGACCCGGATCGTACTGAAATTTGACGTCGGCAACCACTTCCTCGGGATGCATGGCAGCGCGCTCGCCGATAGATTTAAATCCTTTAGGCGTTGACTTCACAATCGGCATGCCCAGTTCATTATAATCGACATTGCCATGCAAGGACGGCAACTTCGGATTCATCTCTATGAACGTCACCGAAAGATCGGAAAGTTCAGGATGTTTGTCCCAGCGCGAGTCTGAACGGTCCAAATTATATGACTTAACTGCGCTGGCGGGCAGCAGTTCGGGAATCTCACCCACTTTTTCGAATGTGCGCCATAACGAAAACTGTACACCTTCATCACGAACATAACAATTCGAGAGTACCGTCCCATCCTTCAGGATAAGCGTGTCGGCAAACACGGAACTGAACACGGAACCGAATAAGAAACAGAATGCCACTAGTACGTAATGTGTTTTATTCATTTTTTTCTCCAAAGGGTTAATTAGTGTTTTCTTCTCTTGATAATGAAATGTGCCAAGACAATCATTCCCGCCAGGCCGGTTTGACCCAGGGGTTCGGGGATGCCTATATCCGAAAGATCATAATCGAATAAACTGAGCCGCATGAGTCCCGGATTCTCGTTGCCTGCATTATAACTCATGAAAAGATACGGGCCATACGTGGCCAGCCTGTTTCCCCATTCATCCAGACCGCTCGCGGGAGTAATGTCTAGAGGATCGTATTCGGGATTGCCCGCATTGAACAGGTAGATTTTTCTACCCGCGGCCGTGAAAGCCGATGCTGCCAGAACGGTGTTGTCACCAAATCTCGAATGCTTCAGCGTAACAATGTCGCACGGCCGGTCTGATGACATGCTTTCGGGGATGTCGAACGCGGGATGTATGTCACTCAGGTTTTCAGTTCCCGCGAAGATGTTTGTGGCACAATAGATAGAATTATTTCCGTCGCTTGCTCTGCAGTCAAAAAAAAACACCCGGCCGTTTTGTCCTGAATCGAAGGCCGATGCCGAATAGTCGCTGTCGATATCCCCGCATTCAGCGTCAGCTAAAGTGGTAAGCCAGGTAAGCGTATCCATCCGCCGTATCTGCGCGTCCTTGCCGCTCCCCTCCGCCTGCCGGTCTGTGCATACTGCGCTAAATTTGTCAGGCCTGGTCCAGGAGATACATCCGCCGATATTCTGGCCGCAGGCGCTCCAGCCTTCAAGGCTCTTTATGTGATTGGGAGTACGAATATTTCCGGAACCAACAACAATAGAACCGTTGCCGTCAGTTGTCCAGAATCCATGCCAGCCCCAATCCCGGCTCAGCCCTGGCGCTGCATCGCACCACACGGCGCTGTAAAAGACGTTGCTGATCTTCGCCCATACCTGCCCCGGTTCTCCACCGCTGCCGTTTACATTCACCCCGGCTAATACCAGTTCCCATGATGATAACGCGTTGTCGTCCGGTATTGATGCCGGAACTCGCCAGATCATCTGCTCGCGCGCATCGCCTTCCGGGCTGTGCGCCTGCAGATACACATACGGATCTCCATCACTGTTCCGCACAAGCCCGTCTATATTGTTCATTTTCATTCCCGTTCCCGCGCCCGAATATCCGGTTCCGTTTGTCACCGCAAGTACCTGCCAGTCAGTCGAGGTAACAATCAACTCGCGCATTATTGCTGCATAATCACTGCTGACTTCCCCGAATACATTGGTACCGTTAACGGTAATGATAGTTGCGTTCATCCCGAGTGGTATGTCCGCAATGGTCCATGCCGGCATAGCGGCAAAAGTGCCCGCGCCACCTTTGCTGGTTGTCCACCACATGCCTCCGACTACATTTATGTTGTTGACACCCTTGATTGTGTAGTGCGTAACGCTTGCATCAACGGTGTCGTCCGGGGAAATGACGGTCACTACCGGCAACCCTTCTCCCGGCAGCGGAAGACGTGTGATGGTCATTGTATCGCTGGCAACATTACCAAGATAGTTTGTGCCTGAAACGGTTATGAGATTTCCCCCTACCGCGATCGGTATGTTTGTGATCACCCAGTTCGGTGTCGCTGGTATCTCCCCCGCCCCTCCCTTGTCGTTGTTCCAGGTGATGTGTCCGCTGACATGCGCATTGATGGTTCCGGCGATCGATGCCAAAGCTTTTCCAATAACGGTTGAGTTATTGTTTGTGATGTTTATGTACGGTGCCGTGTCAGCAGGCGAATGAAAATTCACCCTGTTCCAGGTGTGGTCTTGTATGATAAAGTTACGGCCGTAGTAAAACGGTACGGCTGGATTGCCGAAATAGGTGGGAACGATATTCTTCGGCTGAGGTGTAACACCAACATGAGGCGCCTCGTAATAAAAAACCAGCTCTCCCTGAGGATTGCCGTAACTGTCGCAGGTCATCAGCATTTCGTTCGAGGGACCAAACGCAAGAGAAATCGGCGTGCGCGGGCGGTGGGCTTCATTCCATAATCTCGTTGTCGTCAAATCCGGTTTTCCAAAAACTGCCGTAGCCGGATAGAACGGGAACATCTCTCCCGTATAAACCGTGTTTGTATAATCAAACCTGACTACCCGCAAGTTCCCGCTGTTGTCATGCCGGCCTTCATATCCTGAATCGACAACGTAAAGATTGCGATAGTTATCGAGGTGCAGCGACCATAACGCGGCAAAGCCATAGGCATCCACCGTGTAATTGAAACTTTCCCAGTCGCCTATTCCGTGGTTCTTTGCGCCGGCGGTCTTGTTGGTCTGGCCCAGTACCATTTCGATTTTGGGAGTGGAGCTCAACGGGTCTCTCAGCCGCAACACTCTGTTCTTGTTTCCATCACTCACCCACAGAACATTGTCAACGTCATCATATGCCAGCCCACCGCTCAAAGCGAAATACTCCGATTGGTCATTGTCGGCCCATTTGACATGTCCGGACCCGCTGTCCCAGGTCTTGAATGCGGGGTAATTCTTACCGCCGCCTGTTATCGGCAATTCAAATATGAACATTTTGTAGCTTGTGCTGACAAAAAGATAGTTGCTGCCAACCGCTTGGAGATTGCAGTTTCTGCCCTCAAACGTTCCCCCGGCTTCTTTTTCACTCATGTTGTCCTGGCCTATGACGAAATCAGCTTCCGCAAAAGTCGGCGCGGAAGGAAAATTCGTCCATACCAGCAGTCGCGGCCCGTCACTCAAAAAGAGTTGATTCTTCCATAATGACATTCCATAGAAATCGTTGAATGTCCGGCCGGAAATCTGGTTCATTCCCTCTTTCATCATTTCACCGTCCGAGACAGCATATCCCGCCCCGCTCTTCTGGAGCGGCATGGGTATGCGAACGACCGGTGTCCAACCCCCTACACACGTGAAATACAAATTGCCGTCGCTGTCAAATCCTATGTCCCCATCAGGCTGTTGAATACCGTTCAGTGTTCCATCGTATCTTACATAATATGAATTGCCGCTGCCGTCCACTGTCGCCTGCCCGATCACATCCAGCAACACACCGCTGTGCGCGTCTACCTTAACCAACCTGCTGTTGCCGCCATCCGCCACCCAGATGATATTCGTATCACCAGGATCAAAGCAGAATCCGCGCGCCCAAAGTAATCCGCTGTATTGCCCGCCGCTTTGTTTTGCAAGCTGGCGGTCGGCGCTCATTCCTGTCGTGAAAGGCGGCTTGAAAACGAGTACCCGCGTCCCTTCTGCCTGGCCGTCGAGAACATACAGTTCGCCCGTCACCGGATGAAGACGAACCCCCGTCGGATGGTACATTTTGTTTAATGCTGTGCCGCTGCTCTGCGTCAGAAAGCTTGATTGTCCCACAACCAGATTTGCTTTTTTTGAACCGGAAGGGAAGCGCAGAACACGGTTGTTAAATGAGTCCGCTACCCAAATCGCTCCGGATTGATCCACATCGACTCCCGCGGAGAATGTGCCGATGGTCGATCCGTAATTCCAATCGGTATACAGGTTTGATGACGTTGTTCCCCGCCCCCGGTCAGTAAAGTTCGCCTGGCCCCAGACATCATCCGCAACCTGGTCATTCATGAAAGGGTCATTATATTTCAATACCCGGTTGTTGCACAGGTCAACTACATAGAAGTTCCCGTTCGTATCGGTTGCCATCATTCCCGAGCGGGGCGCTTCCATTGTGCTGCTTACATACGGGAACGGCAGCAACGCGAGCGTGTCCGGTCCCGCAGGCAGGAAATGCAGATTGTCGTGGTTGGCCGCACCGGAATCCCAGGCCGAAAACTGCCCTATCACTATGTCCGGCGTTGGATACGGTCCGCCCGGATGCGTAACGGGTTTGAATTCACGATATCCCAGAATCCGGTTGTTGCCCGCGTCAAATACGTAAAACCGGTTCGGCGTTGTGCTGGTATCTACATGCACTCCCCCCAGATGCGCGCCGGCATAGGGAACAATCCGGTTCAGCATAATCTCTTCACTGCGCGTCGTGCCGATATACTTCGTAACGGCAACATCCAGCGGAGGAAGCTGATCGGCGGCCAAAGCAGTAAATGATGCAGCCCAGAATATAAAAACGCAGATAATATAACGTCTGTTTTGCATATACAATTCGTATCGGTTGTAATTAATACGTTTGAGTCGCGCGGTCCCCGGCCGCCGGTTCTTGCGGTCAGGGGACAGCGCTCAGGCACTGTAAGCGGGACTACTTCAGCACTGTCTCGACTAACTCGCTCTCCAATCCCGATTCTCCAACGCTCGATACAGCAAACCGGTTGACCTTGGAGTACCAGTAGACGTCATCCGGGAACTGACTCAAGTCGATTGTAACTGAATATGTTTCCGGGCCGACGGTCGCTACCGGAAACCATGGTTTATCGTTCAATCCATCATTAGATATACGGCGATAGACCCGGTATCCGATCTGCTTTTCAAGATAGTTACGTTCATTCTTTGCCGGGGGCGCCTGCCAGGTAACCGTCGCGGTTTTATTGTCTCCACGTACTCGTACCGCCACCGGCGCCAGGGGCGATCCGGTCGAGCCGTATGGCGCCTGCAAAACAAATGTCGCACTGCCTTTGTCTCCCCGGAACCAGGCTTCGTTGAAATCATAGTTTTCAAGCCAGAACCAGGTCGGCCGGTTATCTTTTGTTACTCTCACCATCAGCAATCCGCGCTGCCCGACTACATTTACATTTCCAAACGGATTGGGCTTGCGATGAAAACCATTCAAGGTTTTTACTTCTTTAACCGGCCGGTTGGCCAGCATCATCCGGCCCTGCCGGTCGGTTAGCCCCGTCATTACCGGTTCTTTGTCTATATTCTGTCCGTAATCTCCATCCTCTATTACCTGATACCAGGTTACACCATCAACGGTAACTGATTCTTTTGTCAGGTCTACTTTCGTGCCACGCTGGAATACCGCTACTTCGGCGCCTTCTACCGGCCGGCCATTGATATCGATTACCTGAATGTAATTAGTCGCGGGAATGGCAAAAACATGATCAGCAAAATATCCACGCGGCTTGTTCCAGGTCATGTTGAAATATCCCGCGTCTACTTCGGAAAATGGTTGCGGGCCGTGCCAGTGCATCATCGTGATCGGATGGCGCATGAAATGCGTTATGTTTTCTCCCGTGTCCGGCATGACATGATTGGTCGATCCGACACAATCGAAGTTGTACCAGTCGATCAACCCGAGCTGATGCCCCAGTTCATGCGGCAACGACCACTCAGTGGCATTACGCCATTTAATGTCCGGCGGCACGAACTGCCGGGTTTCATCCTCTTTGTCTACCCATGACCAGGCTCCCTGGTCGTAGATCAATCCATCCGATGAACGCCGGTCCTGGAGTTGTTTTATATCATCAGTATATACGACCCGGTCCAGCCGTACCCGGGCGATAATCCCCGACGGCGCTGACGGATAGACGCTGTGCTTGAATAAATTGTTCATCAAGTCCACATGAAAGCGGTAATGGTCTTCAAAACTGAATGTCCCGCCCGCGTTCCGCACCTGGTGCCACGCTTGTATCCGGCCATTGTCGGCATAATACGTGAACGCGAATGCCCACAACGGGTCCGTAGCGGTATTGTTATATACCGCAATTTCCTTCTGATCGGTAATAACATCAAAGGTAATTTCATGAAATCCCGTCTTCCAGGCAAACTGGTACGGAAACAGTGCTTCCTGCATTTCGGCAAGTGCGGTGTCACATTTTCCGCTTTTCACGGGTTTGCCATCCATTTTCCAGGTGTAGCGGAATGGTTTTGCAGGCGCAAATCCTATGTTGCGGACATGGGCCGTAAGGGTTATTACCTGGCCGGGGTCATACTGGAATTTTATATCCTCAACAACTTCTTCCGGATGTAAGGTCGCGCGTTCGCCGATATTTTTAAACACTTTTGCCGTCGGCTGCAGCGTCGGCGCGCCCATATCGTCATAGCTGACATTACCATGCAATCCCGGCAGTTTTGGATTCATTTCAATAAACGTAACCGTCAGGTCAGGCAGCGCCGGTTGCTTGTCCCAGCGCGGATCGCTCCGGTCAAGGGTAAATGATTTGACTTTGCTGGCCGGTATATATTCCGGTTGCGCCCCGACAGTCTCAAACGCCCTCCATAACGCGAATCGCACACCTTCGTCCCGGACGTAACAATTTGACAGCACTGTTCCGTCTGTAAACGTTATCACATCCGCCATAACACTCATGGCCAGTATACCTGTGACAACGCCAATCCATAGTAACATTTTCATAGAATCTCCTTGGTTGGTAATGATTACATGTGGTATTCCTTATCTCATTCGGGAGTAAATTGCCGTAAAGGGATGCAGCATAAGCAGACGGTAAAAAGAGAGAGAAAATGACAACAAATTCATAACGCATCCTGAGTGTTATCATGGCATACTGCAAACGTCATATTATTATACCAATCGGACACGGGTATGTCAATTATTACTATTATGCATTTCTAATTACATGTTATTTCCCGCGGACCGGCTTTCAAAATTATGAAAAAAAAACGGGCAGACCGCGGTCTGCCCGTTTCATCGTTCCTTAGAAAACCATAACCGCTACTTTCTTCTGCCAATCCATAGAAGAATACCGGCAACTGCCAGTATGCTGCATGGTTCCGGAATCAAATTAACCCGGTGCAGCGTCCTGTCAGCATCGGTTTCGCCGTCCATCATGAAAAGATATGAACCAACTTTACCCAGTTGGGCACGATATTCGTTCTGCCCGGTCGGCCATAGATTGGTTGAACCGAACATGGCTATCGGGCCACCGGTCGGATTCTCAAGGTCGAAGGCATATAAATGGCCTGATGCCCGGAAACTTACGACAAGCAGGTCTTTGTTCAGATAGTTCTCTGACGGCTTGACTGCAACTATACCAACCGGATCTCCACCACCGGTGTCCCATGTGTCTCCCGCGGCATCCATCGTCGATACCGGGATCAGGTTGAACGCGTTCACAAAGTTGTT